>QZJD01000063.1 GCA_003604995.1 Desulfobulbus sp.
GAAAGTGATGAGTTGAAAGTGACGAGTTGAAAGTGATGAGTTGAAAGTGACGAGTTGAAAGTGATGAGTTGAAAGTGACGAGTTGAAAGTGATGAGTTGGAAGTGGCGAGTTGAAAGTGATGAGTTGAAAGTGACAAGTTGAAAGTGACAAGTTGAAAGTGACAAGTTGAAAGTGATGAGTTGAAAGTGATGAGTTGAAAGTGACGAGTTGAAAGTGATGAGTTGAAAGTGACGAGTTGAAAGTGACGAGTTGAAAGTGACGAGTTGAAAGTGATGAGTTGAAAGTGACAAATTGGAAGTGGCGAGCTGAAGGCTTGCAGTGTAGCCTCATCACTCATCACTCATCACTCATCACTCATCACTCATCACTCATCACTCTTCTAGGTTATTCTTCCTTGATGGCCAGAAGAGGTTCGAGACGGGCGAGGCGGATGATGGGGATCGCCGCACCCGCGAGGCATACCGCCATGCCGGCCAGCATGGCCGCGATGCTGAAGATAACGTTGAGCAGGGAGATGGAGGCGTAGGCGCCCAGTTTGCTCAGCAGATCGAAATTGCCCGCCAGGTAGTGGATGAGGTAGTTGCCGATCAGGATGCCGATGATTCCGCCGAGCAAGCTGATGATTGCCGCCTCGGAGAGGAACATTTTCATGATGTGCGACCTGTGGGCGCCGATGGCTCGGAGGATGCCGACCTCCCGGCGTCGTTCGTTGGCCAGGGCGGTAAAGGTTGACCATGCCAGCAGAACGGCCAGGGCGCAGGAGATGACGATGGTGATCGAGAAGATCTTCATCATGTCCCGCAGGGTATTGCGGACATCGGCGCCGATGCTGCCCCGGGTCATGATCCCGATGTTGGGGTGCAGGAACTGGATCGTCCTGGCCGCATCTTCCACTGCCACCCCTTCCTTTACTTTGAGAAAGATAATCGAGATATTTCCCGGTCTGTACTTCCCGGACAGGGATTCGGTGATCTTGTCCAGGTCCGCGATCCGCATGAAAACACCGTTGTCCATGCCTGTTCCGGTTTCATGGAGATGGCCCACCACCCGAACCTCGTGGTTGAACAGGATGGTGGTGTCAATGAGGCCGAGGTATTCGTAGACATAGCTGCCGACATATACTTCGCCCTCCTTGAGCGGTGGCGGGTTGTCGCGGAACCATGGAGAAACGACGAAGTCCGTTGCCGGGTCATAGGCGATGACCTGGCTGGCAATGATGCCGCAGCAGCCGGAGTCCAGTGTTTCCAGATAGATATGGAAGGTGGCCTCCTTGATTTCCGGCAGGGCAGCGACCGAGGCAAAGACCTCCTGGTCCATATAGAATTCTTTTTTCTTGCTTTCCAGAATGAATTCTTCGGCCTTGTGCATGGCATCCGCCGGGACCAGGACGATGTCCGCCCCCAGCTTCCGGGAGGCGGCCTCGATGTCATCGTTGACCGCCCGGTTGAAAAGCAGGGCGAAAACAAGAAGCGAGACGAGCAACGCTACCGCGACGGCGAGGACAATATTCCTGAACATTTTCCTGGAAACGGTTTTCCAGGCGATGCGCAGAATGGAATCTATCCCTTGGCGTGAAGTGGTCATAGGTGTGCTCCGAAAAACCTGATGTCCGGAGATATGTTCAATTATACTCGATCCGGTGGCAGAGAGCAGCAGGTTTCGATTGGGAGGGCATGGCAAGTGCGAATCAGGGAGTCGAAACTCCCTGATTCGCGGGCCGGCGGCTTACGTGCGGCTTATTGGAAGTTGGCGTCCAGGCCGCAGAGAACGGCATGGGCATCAAGGCCTTCCTCGTTGTGGCAGGCGAGGCAGGTGGACGTCGATTGGCCGATGAACTTTTTGGCGGAGACATCGTAGAGCTTCACCTGGCCGTCCATGAGGAAATCGTCATTGCCCAGCTCGGCGGGAGCGGTCTCTTCGGTGCAACCGAAGTTTTCCCGGCTGATTTTTGGTGCATTGCCGGCGGTCAGGGTCTTGGTTCGGGATGTGGCGATCACGTACTTGTTGTCCGGGGTGAAGAGCGCGTCATGCACCTCTTCCAGCTTGCCCATGGGCTGCGCGATGTCAGCGGTCAGGGTCTCGGCGTCAACGATGTACAGGGTATCGCCACCGGAGATCGAGATCTTTTTGCCGTCCGGTGAATAGGTGGAGCGGAAGTTGGTGGTTTTGCCCGGGTTGCCGGGAACGACGCTGCGCTTGATCAGCTTGACGTTGCCCTTTTCCAGCTCCCTGGCATCGAGGAGGATCAGGTGAAGCTTGCCCACCAGCTTGCCGTGATCGGTTTCCGCCTCATTGACGGTGATCAGCATCTTGGTCATGTCCGGCGAGTTGACCCC
This sequence comes from Desulfobulbus sp., assembly GCA_003604995.1. GTDB lineage: Bacteria > Desulfobacterota > Desulfobulbia > Desulfobulbales > Desulfobulbaceae > UBA10518. The sequence goes on from QZJD01000063.1 coordinate 2,338, forward strand.
GTGATAGAATTTGTAGGGAACGCCCGGGTCGGCCTCGGTCCCTTCCAGGAAAACGGAGGCGACCCGTTTCATGTCGGACTTCTGGAAGACATCAATATAGCCCTTGCTGGTCATGGCGATGGGGAAGAAGAAGTTCTCGGTCTGGCCGGAGGCGCAGTACAGGGACTTGGTATCCTTCTGGCCCTGCTCCGGGATGGGCGCGGCCACATCCATGACCTTTTGGCCGGTTTTAAGGTCCGTGGCTCCGACATGAGGGGCTTTGGTAGCAGGATCAGCTTTGTAGGTTGACCAGAACATCAGGTCGCGGTTTTTAAAGTCGATGCGGGCGTCATGGGTCGGATGCGAGGTGGCATCGCCGATATCCACCTTGTCCAGCGCCTTCAGGTGGATAGGGGTCACCGCGCCCGGATCGATCTGGACATCGGCCTTGGCAAAGTGCCCCCCCATGCCGGCAACATAGAGCGTGCCGGTATAGGTTTCCGCCGAGGCGGACTGCACGGCGCCAAGGGTAAGGACGCCGGCGGCGACCAGGGCGTACAGACAGGTTTTCTTGGAAATAATTCTCATGTTCTCCTTCCTCCATCAAGGTTGTGATTTGCAGCCGGCATGCTGCGTGGAAACTGCGGCGGTTTCCGGAGCTTCCACCGGGCAGCAGTCGGCTTACTGTTGTCCGTGTGGAACTTTTTTCTACAATAACTATTACCACACATTGTGGTATAACAGCAAACAAAAAAAATATTTTTTTCAGGCGGTGTATCGTTGACCGGGGAGAGGTTTTTCCCGGTGTTGCATTGTTGCCGGGCTTCGGCTATCATTTCATTCTGTTTGAGATATTTCCCAGAAGAGGAGTCGTCCGGTGATAATTCAATGTCGATGCTTGACCAAGCGGTATCCTGCCGATCAGGGCATGGTGGCGGCGGTCAACAATGTCAATCTTGTTGTTGCGCAAGGGGAATTTGTCATTATTCTCGGCCACTCCGGTTCGGGTAAAACAACCCTGTTGAGCCTGATCGGGGGGCTCACCGAGCCGGACAGCGGAGAGGTCCTGGTCAACGGCGTGGACAACTGGCATCAGAGCGACGAGGCCCTTTCCGATATGCGCAACCGCACCATCGGTTTTGTCTTTCAGTTCGCCAGCCTGATCCCGACCCTGACTTCCCTGGAAAACGTGTTGCTGCCGCTCAGCTTCGGCCGGGTGCCTAGGGGAAGCCACGAGCAGGCCAGAGAGATCCTCGCCCGGGTGGGGCTGGGAGACAAAATGCACGCTTATCCCGGGCAACTCTCGGGCGGCCAGCAGCGCCGCATCGCCATCGCCCGGGCCTTTATCAATCAACCGGCCATCATTCTCGCCGACGAGCCCACCGGCGATCTGGACGAGGAAACGGAAAACGACATCCTGCGGATATTCAGGGACTACAACGAACACGGCACGACCTTTGTCGTGGTCACCCACAATGTGCACCTTGCCCGGACCCAGAAAAATCCGCGGGTTCTGGAGATGCGCCAGGGCACCCTGCTGGAGCAGGACGGCCGTTTTGCGTGATAAGGATGAACAACGGATGACCATACGCCGACTCTTGCCGCGTCGAGGGTTGATGCCTGGGTGGCGGTCGATGCTCTACCGGTTGCTGCCGCTGCTGCTGATCATCCTCACTGGCTGCGGCGCGGAAATCCCCGACCGCTTGCAAATCGGCGACCCGGCGCCTCCATTTGCCGTCCGGAGTTTAGAGGGCAAGGACATCAGTCTCGGTGATTACCGGGGGAAGCCGGTGGTGCTTCGTTTTTTTCTGGTCGATTGCAAGTATTGCCGGGCGGATACCCCGGTACTGAATGATTATTATGCCCGGTATGAGGCAAAAGGATTACGGGTTATCTACATCGCGCCTCAGGGGATCAATCAAAAAACGGTGGAGGATTTTGCCGGGGAATTGCACATTGCCTTTCCGGTAGCCCTGGATCCTACAGGGGAGATCGCCGCCAGCTACCGGGTGAAGGCTCTGCCCCAGACCATTGTCCTCAGCCCGGATCATAAGATCATCGCCGCCCTTCTCGGCGGAGTGAGTGAAGCGGAACTGAACAGGCTGCTGTCCCCTTATGTTCAATGATGGAAAACGGCGTAGCCGCTGGTTGGAAGTTCATCGGCCGGAACATTTTCCGGCCGGAATAGAAAGGTGGGAAGGATGAAGCGATTGGCGATCGTGATGCTGGCCGGCGTCGTTTTGGCGGGGTTTAGCGGGAGCAAAGGGCATGCGGCTCCGGCCGATGACGTTGACCCGTCGGTGCGCTGCGCGGTGTGCGGGATGTTCGTGGCCAAGTACGACAACTGGCTTGCCCAGATTCGCCTGGCCGACGGTACGGTCATGTATTTTGACGGGGTCAAGGATCTGCTTGTTTTTTATTTTGATCCGGCCGGCTACAGTAAGGCCGCCCTCGCTGATATTCAGGAAATATGGGTGAAGGATTACTACAGCCTGCAATGGCTGGACGGACGCGCAGCCTTCTACGTGATCGGCAGCGACGTGTACGGCCCCATGGGCAAGGAGTTCATTCCCTTCGCAACCCGGGGTGCCGCGGACAGCTTCCTGGTTGACCACAAGGGAGAAGCGGTGCTTGGGTTTTCCGAGATCACGTCCGAGCTGGTCCAGTCGATGCGCGCAGGTATGAAGATGCGCCATCGAGAGAAGTGACCGGTATCCCCGCCCCATACCGGCTGCGGCCGTTGCATTTCCTGCTGATGCTGTTCTGTGCCATTGCTTTTGTCCACGCAGCGCTCGTGCTGCATGCCCGTAGCGCGCGAGCACGCCAGACGCAGGATGCGGCGATCCGGGACACCGTGACCTCAAACCTGGGCCTGACCGACCTGGGCGTGGCCACCGAAGCCCGCTACACCCGCCATCCGGCGGTCAGTGATCCCATGGCGCCGTTCATGGATCATCCCGGGGCCATCGAGCACTTTCCCACCGGCTCCTTCTGGGCCTGGCCCGGCCCTTCCGGTGACCGGGAGGGGCGCTGATGGACAGCGGCCTGCGCAAGCATCTCAATATTCTTGATTATACCCTGCTGTCGCTGTGGCGGCGGCGGCTGAAGAACCTGAGCATCCTGCTCGTCTTTGCCGGGGTCATTTTCCTGGTGGCCTCTTTTGAACTGGTCACCCAGGCCCTGACCGAGACGGCGGATCGGGCCCTGCGCAACGTGCCGGAGATCACTCTTCAGCGGCTTTCCGCCGGGCGGCAGGAGACGGTGCCCTTGACATATATGGAACGGCTGCGCGGAATTTTCGGCATCCGGGAGATCGTTCCCCGGGTCTGGGGATATTATTTCGACGAGGTCAGCGGCGCCAACTATACGGTGATGGGCATGGACCGGCGGCGGATGCCGGGGGGCAAAGAGATGGACCTGGCCCTGGCGCGGGGCGACATGCCGGATCCCGAGGAAAGAGGGGCGGCGGTTATCGGCCAGGGAGTGGAGACGGTGTTGCGGCAAAAAGGCGGCAGCCTGCTTTCGCTCTTTCGGCCCGATCTGTCTCAGGTCTCCTTTGAGATCGCCGGCGTCTTCGCGCCGGCCACGGATATCCTGACCAGTGACCTGATTGTGCTTCATCCGGAGGACGCCCGCGATCTGTTCCGGATTCCCTCCGGAATGGCGACCGATCTCCTGGTGTACGTAGCCAACGCGGACGAAGTATCCACCATTGCCCGGAAAATCGCCACCCTGCTCCCCGATACCCGGGTACTCACCCGCACGCAGATTCGCAAGACCTACCAGGTGGTGTTCGGCTGGCGCAGCGGTTTTGCCTCGGTCTGCCTGCTCACCGCCCTGACCGCTTTTGTCATCTTTGCCTGGGACAAGGCGTCCGGTCTTTCTCCCGAGGAGCGGCGCGAAATCAGCGTTCTGAAAATACTGGGCTGGGAAACCGCGGATATTCTGGCGATCCGCTTCTGGGAGGGACTGCTGGTGGCCGGACTGGCCTTTGTCCTCGGCTGCACCGCCGCCTACGTCCATGTTGTCTTCTATGATGCCTCGCTTTTCAGGCCCGTCCTGGTCGGCTGGTCGGTCATCCGTCCTGACCTGCGCCTGCTTCCGACCCCGGAACTGGCCAATTTTCTTCTGATTTTCTGCGGTTCGGTGCTGCCGTACCTTGCGGCTACGGTGATACCGGCCTGGCGCAGCGCCAGCGTGCCCGCTGAAACGGCCCTGAGCGGCATGTGACCGGATTGGCGGAGGAGAAGATGCTGATCGAGCTGGACAGGGTAAGCAAGACGTACAACCAGGGCCTGCCCAACGAGGTTGCCGCGGTGCGCGAGGTGACCCTGGCCATCGCGGACAACGCCATGACCTGTCTGCGCGGGGCCAGCGGGTGCGGCAAAAGTACCCTGCTCGCGATCATCGGCTGCGTCTTCCAGCCGACCAGCGGTCGGGTCACCGTTGCCGGCAAACAGCTGGCCCGGTTGCCTGATCGCTTCCTCGCCCTGCACCGCCGGCAATATATCGGTTTTATTTTTCAGCGTTTCAATGTTCTGCCGGCTTTGACGGTCCAGGAAAATATTGTGCTGCCGCTCATTCCTCTGGGGCTGACGCCGCAGCAGATGCGGGAGCGGGCCGGGATACTGATGGAACGGTTCGGCATTGTTCATCGCCGGGCTTTTCCTGCCGGCCAGATCTCCGGTGGTGAGCTGCAGCGGGTCGCCATTGCCCGGGCACTGGTGAACGATCCACCGCTGATCCTGGCGGATGAACCCACAGCGCATCTGGACAGCAGGCTGAGCAACGAATTCATGGATTGCCTGGCCGAGCTGAAGGCGGCAGGCAAGACCATAATCCTCACCTCCCATGATCCACTGGTAACCGGCCATCGGGCCGTGGATCAGGTTATCGATATGCAGGACGGCAGAATTCATGTTTCTTAATTCCTGGAGCATTGCCCTGGTCATCTGCGGGCTGGTGGTGACCTTTCTGATGGGATTTGCCGCGCGGAGCGGGATTCGGGTTCTTTTCCACTGGAATCCGGACAGCGATGCCAACCGGCAGATTCAACTGGAAAATGAGATCTGGCTCACCTCCACCCTGGTGGAGTGCGCGCTGGGCGTTCAGATCATCTCCCTCGTAGTTTTCGTGCTGGCCGCGGATTTTTACAGCCAGGCGATTGTCGGCGCCATGTGCGCCACGGGCAGTCTCCTGGCCAATAACTTCGGGGTGCCCGCCCTGATCGTGAAAATCGGCGGGGTCTTCTTCTATGGCTTCTGGATCGTACTGCATCAACTGGATATCAGGTCGGAGCACTACCCCCTGGTCCGGTTAAAATATGTGTACCTGCTGCTCCTCCTGCCGTTTCTGGCCCTCGATCTCACCCTGGGGGTACTCTATGTGGCAGGGCTTCATCCTGATATCATCACCTCCTGCTGCGCCGTTGTTTTCGGGGAAACCGCCGGCGGGGGGCCGAATCTGTTGTCCGGATGGTCTCCCCGGCTCAGTCTGTCGCTGTTTTACGGTTCCGCTCTGGCGCTGCTGGCGATCGGGATTGTGCTGCTGGTTCGCTGGCGGATGTGGGCAAGCCTGCTTTTCAGCAGTCTTTGTCTCTGGTTTTTCCTCCTCGCCCTGATGGCGGTGACCACCGTGTTTTCGTCGTATATCTATGCCATGCCCTTCCACAAATGCCCTTTCTGCATTCTGAAGGCCGAATATCATTACATCGGGTTTCTGCTCTATGTGCCGCTGTTTCTCGGGGCTTTTCTGGGGATGAGTGTTATCGTGGCCGAGCCCCTGCGTTCGCTGGATGGGCTGGAAGAGGTCGTCCCCCGTTTTCAGAAGCGGGCGGTGGTGTCTTGCCTGGCGTTGCTCCTGGTTTTTGTTGGCGTTGCGACGTATCCGTATCTCAGATACCTGATCCTTGGCGGGGAAGGATAGGGCTGTTTCTTATGGTCGATCAGGTATCAGGCTCGCTTGCCTGGTGCCGGCACCGGCGGGGCGCAAGCAACCCGTTGCCGGCACCGGGGCGAATGTCGGGGCTGTTGCGTGTTTGCGCGGGAATGATCAGTTGTCCGGGGGGAACTTGTTCAATTTTCGTTGCAGGGTTCGCCGGTGCAGGCCCAGTCTTTTGGCGGCGGCTGAAATGTTGCCTTTGCAGTCATGCAAGACCCGGTTGATGTGCTCCCATTCCATCCTGGCCAGTGAGGGCGCCTGAAATTCTTCCTCGCTTTCCGGGATATCCAGTTCAGGGCTCTGGGCAAACGCTTTGAGGATATCGTCGACGTCCGCCGGTTTGGGAAGATAAGAAAGCGCGCCGAGTCGTACCGCTTCCGTGGCGGTGGCAATGCTGCCGTAGCCGGTCAGAACGACGATCTCCAAATCAGGGTGGGCGGCGAGGCCATCCTTGATTACTTCCAGGCCCGACTTGCCGGGCATTTTCATGTCCACAACCGCCATCGCCGGTTTTTCCTTCCGGATCAGGGCCACGGCTTCCTCATAGTTCCCTGCCAAAAAAACCCGGTATTCGCGTTTTTCAAAGGCCCTTCCCAATCGTTCCCGAAAGAGGGGCTCATCATCCACAACGAGTATTGATACGGTCATGTGTCTGCCTGCTGTGTATTCATTCTCCTGTACCGACCGCACAGGGGGCGGTCGAGCAGGGTTTGTGCTTGCCGCTACGATGCAAGCTGATAATAATACCCTATTCTATCATGAAAATCAGGTGCATTGAATCTGGGTTAAGGAAAAACTGATGGTTGCGGTGGTCCCTTTGCCCGGGATCGAGGAAAGAACAAGGTTTCCGCCAAGGCGTTCCGCCGCGGATTTTGCGAGAAACAGGCCCAGGCCGAGCCCCTTGCCGGGCTCCTTGGTGGTGAAAAAGGGCTCTATCGCCCGACTGAGGGTTTCGGCGTCCATGCCCTCCCCCTGATCGCGGATTTCAAAATAAAGAAGGTTTTCATCCTTCCGGCAGGTCACAAGGACCGGACTTTGTTCGTCAGATGCTTCCAGGGCATTTTTGATCAGGCCCCGAAGAATGCGTTTCAGGGTCCGGAAGGGGACACGGATGGCCAGGTCCTTGACGGCGCAGTGGACCTGTATTCTCCTGCGCATGGTCTCGGGGAACCAGGAAAGGACCTCGGTGCACAGTTCGTAAACAGTAATGACCCGCAGGGCCTCGGCCAGATGCTCCCCGGCGTCGGCGGACATCTGGTAGAGGATTTCCCGGCAACGATCCACCTGATCCCTGATCAGCATGGTGTCTTCGATCAGTTCAGGGTCGGCCTGCTGCTTTTTTAAGGTCGAGAGCATCTCCCCCGAGGCGACGGCAATGGTGGCCAGCGGGGTGGAAAATTCATGGGCGGCGCCCGCGGCAAGGGTAGCCAGGGAGGCAAGCTTTTCGCTGCGGTTTTTTTCCATTTCCAGTTCGTCCAGCGTTTGTTGATGACCCTCGATGTCCTTTTGGATCCTGCTGACAAAAAATACGAGAAAAAAGACCGTAATGGCAAAGGCAAGCCACATGCCCTGGAGGTGCAGGGCCATGTCGCCGCTCATGCTTTGGCCGGTGATCAATTGTGTATGGCAGTCGGCTCCTTGCGGATTAAGCAGGGCTGGATCCAGGGGAGCGGAGATCGGAGCGGGTAGAAAAAAAAGGGCGGCATAGCAGAAGATGGTGAAACATGCGAGAAACCAGGCCCAGAGGGGCCGCATGAGGATCGCCCCGAGAGAGATATGGGTGAGAAAGAGAAAGGTGAAGGGGTTCATCGGGCCACCGGTCGCATGCAACAGGGCGGTGAGCAGGAGAACGTCGAGAAGCATGACCATGGCGAACAGGAGACCGGGAATGGCTTTCTTTTTTTTCTGAAAAAAAGCGTAAAAAGCGAGGTTGGTGCCGGCGCCGAAGAGGATGATCAGAATCAGGAGGGGGAGGGGGGTGGTGATCTGAAAAAAAATATAGACGGCCAGAATGAGGAGGAACTGGCAGACGAGTGCCCCCCAGCGAAGCAGCAGGAGCCATGACGTGGCCAGGATCGATTGCTTGGTGCTCCCTCCGTGCCGGCTGATGAAAACGCGAATTTTATCCAGGGACGGAGACATGCGCTGCATTAGATTCAGTGTGGTTTTGGTATGATGGGTACGCTCAGCAATAATGTACAACAGTTTCTTTCTTAGCACACGTGCGCCAGAAATACGAGAAAAGAACTGATCGGGAGAATGGAGCGGGATTTCCTGCGACAATTTGCCCAATTTCAGATCAGGTGAACTTGTGCTAATAAGTAAGTGTTCTCTTTCTTCCGGCGTTCTCTGGGGCGATATTTTTCTCATCAGGCGGCTTACTGACGGGAATAAAAAAAAATATCTCTTCGGAGAACGCCCCCCCTTTGCAATCCAAATCAAAGCAGTCCCGAATCCATCTCGTTTCACCTGTTTTCTTGTGAGCCTCTCATGGAAACTCCACAGTAAAGTCATTTGGTTAGGTTTCGCAAGCGCCTTGTCTGATTTATCATGCCTTTGTTGAGTACTATTGATTTCCCGGAGTGAAGACTACCCCGAGTCCGGGGTTCAGCGTGGCCGTTGATTTGCTGCACTCCGGAGAAGATGAAGAATGGAAAAGCTTGCCTGCGACAATTTGCCCAATTCCGTGAAAGAGAAATTTCTGATATGAAATAATAGTTCTCTTTCTTCCGGCGTTCTCCGGGGCGATATTTTTCTCATCAGGCGGCTTACTGGCGGGAATAAAAAAAAATATCTCTTCGGGGAACGCCCCCCCCTTTCTCCATTTCGTTTTTTGCTTCCATAAAAACCTGCATCCTGCGGAAAGTTGAGTATTGTCGACGCCCCAGCTTCAAGTTCTGTTTTTTTCGGGTCAAAATCAGTTCTGAATCTGCATGGAGAGCGATGTTCCTGAAATTGGTATGTACGTGCCGGGGGCCGACCCTGCCAATTCTGCTGAGCTCTCAACAAGGACAAACGCCGGGCATCCGCTGCTGAGATTTTATGAACTTGCAGGGTGTGCCGGCTTCTTGTGAAACGGAAAGCCACCTGCTGGTCGGGTCGGCCACGGTGACCGGGTGAGAATTAACTTGCGAAATCTTGCGGGATAATATATGAGTATATGTTCATACTTTAAAGGAGTGTTCATGCGCCAGGAACAATATCCTCAGGAAATGGATCGGTGCGGGGTTCGATGCATCCATCAGGAAAGAGTTGCCCATGCCCGGACATCCGCGCTTCCGGCCGTGGAGCTTGATCAGCTCGCGCAACTGTTCAAGGCCATGGGTGACGGGACCAGGCTGCGTATCCTGTGCGCCCTTGAGGAAGGGGAGATGTGCGTCTGCGATCTCGCCGCCTGCCTAGGGGTGACGGAGTCGGCGGTCAGCCACCAGCTGCGGCAGCTGCGGCAGCTGCGGCTCGTAGCCAATCGGCGGGACGGCCAGGTCCTCTATTACCGATTGGATGATCATCATATCGGTCAACTGATTTGCCTTGCCCTGGAGCATGTTCGGGAGTGATTGAGACTATGCAGGTTTTTCTTAACGTTTTCATGGACATCGGCATGGCGACCTGGGCGCTTCTGCTGGACGCTTCGGTGTATATAATCATCGGTCTGCTGGCAGGCGGCATGCTCAAGTCGTTTCTTTCGCCCGGCTATGTCGCAGCCCACCTGGGAAAGGGGCGATTCACTTCCGTGATCAAGGCGGCCATTCTTGGGATTCCGCTCCCGCTGTGCTCTTGCGGAGTGCTGCCGGCGGCTGCTTCTCTGAAGAAGCAGGGGGCAAGTAACGGTGCAACCACCGCCTTTCTGATCTCCACCCCTGAATCAGGTGTGGACTCCATCGCTGTTTCCTGGGTTCTGCTTGATCCGTTGATGACGCTTTTTAGGCCCCTCGCCGCCTTTCTTACCGCCGTGGTTGCCGGAATCAGCGAGAATTTGCTGCATCCGCCACGGCATGAGGATCTGGTCGGAGATGGCGGAAGAGATGTTTCGCCCCCGGGCAAAAGCGACGGGGAAGCCGAAGAACAGGCGGCTGCGGGGTTTGCTGCCCGATTCAGGGAGGGGATACGGTATGCCATGGTGGAACTGTGGGGGGATCTGGCTGGGTCCTTTTTTTTGGGTTTGCTTATCGCCGGCGTCGTAGCGGTTTTTGTGCCTGACGATTTTTTGCAGCAATATCTGGGCGGCGGGCTGACCTCCATGCTGGTAATGCTTGTTTTCGGTATCCCGCTGTACATCTGTGCCACCGCCTCTACCCCCATAGCCGCCGCCTTTATTCTCAAAGGGGTCAGCCCGGGAGCGGTGCTGGTTTTTCTGCTGGTGGGGCCGGCGACCAATATTGCCACGATTACCGTCCTGACCAGACTCATTGGAAAGCGATCCACCGCGGTCTACCTTATTGCCATCGCCGTGGTGAGCATCCTCTGCGGGCTGGCGCTTGATCAGCTCTATTCCTTTTTGGGAATTTCAGCGCAAGCCACGGTGGGCAAGGCGGCGGAAGTCGTTCCGGACTGGTTAGGGGTTCCGGCAACGGTTCTGCTCCTTCTGCTCTCGGTCCGCCCAGTGGCGCGGATATTCCGGAAATGGTTCGGCTTGCAACCGAAAGGATGCGCATGTCCGCCGGGGACGCCGGTTGCGAATCCGTTGCCATTGGCCGGCGGAACGACCTCGGCTTGCGGGACAGGCTGTCAGTGCACAGGCGGTCAGGAATCGCCGGACCGGCCTGAAGGCTGATTTACGGGGAAAGGGACGGATACTTGCAGAGGCGGCTGCCGCCCCGCGGCAAGAGTGCCTGTTGCAGCAGGGCGTCCCTGCCGTACACGTCCTTGAAAAAGGAAACCTCGCCGCTTTGCGGATCAACGGCCACCGTCCGATAGACAATATGGATCGGGACCGGTTTTTTGAGGACAATGACCGTCCGTTTACCGCCCTCCACGATCTGTTGAACCCGCTCCATGGTCCAGCTTGCATCGTCGCCGCGCAACAGGTAAAAAGCAAGTTCGATCGGCCGCTGCACCCTGATGCAGCCATGGCTGAAGGCTCGGTCATCGCGACTGAACAGGGCGCGCGTTGGGGTATCGTGCAGATACACGTCGTGCCGGTTGGGAAAGACGAATTTGACCCTTCCTAGGGCGTTGTCGGGGCCGGGTTCCTGTCTGAACCGGTAGCGATTGACTTTCCCGCCCAGTTTCGGCCAGTTGAGAGTGGCGGGATCCACCTCTGGGCCGTTGTCGTTCCAGCCGTCGAAGATGCGGATATTATTTTTGCGCAGATAAGCCGGATCCTTCAGGACCTCGCCCACAATTTCGTTTTTGACGATGGATGTGGGGATGTTCCAGTAGGGGTTGAATTCCAGGTAGCGGATCCGGTCGCTGAATACCGGAGTCTTGTGGTACACCTTGCCGACGATGACCGGGCTGGAAAATTCCACGCGCTCATCCTGTCTGGCCTGGAGGTGAAAGCCGGCGATGTTCACGTAGATCCGCTTGCCCTCGAGCCTGTGCGGCAGCCAGCGCCAAAGCTCCATGTTGATCAGGATCTGGTCGATGCGCTCTTCCACCGGGACATTCATCGCCGCCAGGGTATTCTTGCCGATGATCCCATCGGTGTTCAGGTTGTGCCGTGCTTGAAAGCGTTGCACCGTTGCGACCAGTTCCGGATCAAAAAGGAGACCGCTATCCCGGTCGTCGCTGGAGTCCCCGTTGATCGCCAGCAGCTGCCGGACAGCAGGAATGCGCGCATCTTCCATCCCCGGTTTGATGCTGGGGCCCGGCGGGATGGCCGGCCAGCCGCCCTGCTCGGCGATGGAGCGGTATCGGGCGAGGGCCGAGCGAAGCAGCCGATAGGCGTCATGGGCGGGAATCTGATCATGGAGAAAGCGTTCCAGGTCCTGTGCCTGGATAGCCTCCAGGATGAGCCGGCCGGAATCGTTCCCCACATTTTCACGGTCGGATGCGAAAAGGTGCGGATCGAGCAGGCAGGGTTCTGCCCGGCCATAGGCCATGTCGCGCAGATAGGCGCTGAGTCCCTGGGTGAGGAGAATGTCGAGCCGGGCCAGTTCCACGGGTTTTGTGCTTGACCAGAGGCGGAAGATGTCGGGCACAAAGAAATCATCAGGGTTCAGGCCTTCGTCAAATGAAGAATTCAGGGTATTGGCTATGGTCAGGGCCGCCCGGCCCGGCCCCTCCCGGCCGATCCAGAGAGGGCGCATTTCCCGCTGAGCATAGAGCTCAACGATATGCTCTTCAATGGTTTGATCGGCGGGCAGGGCGAGGGCGGGTTCCGTGCCCGGCGCCGCCTTGTTCTCCATGATATCCATCAGCGCGAGCTGGATGGGATCGTTGATCTGGGTGGTGCCTGCGCCCGGTCCCGGAGAAAAAAAGAGCAGGAAGACAAGGAGGACGCACGACCTGGAAACACTATGACGAGACATGAACGATCCGTTGGTTTGTGGTGACGGATGAGGCGGGACGGCTGTTTTGGCACGATTCGCCTGACGGTACACTCTTTTGTTATCCGGAAGTCGATCGGTTTGTCCAGATATTTGCCGGGCAAGGGCTGATTTTTTTGACAGGTATCGTTACAATACGGTAATAGTGCTACAGTGAAGGAGGGTAAGCCGATCCTTTAATTGACGGAGTGAAATATGAAAAAGAAATTGGTGGTGGCGGTCGCGCTGCTCGTGGGGACAACATGGGTGACCGGTCTTGAGGCCAGGCCGAGCAAACGTTTTGACGAACGAACCCAGATGTGCCGGATCATCGGCCAGGGCCGTCTGGACTGGGAGAGCGAGGCCTGGGGGGTAGGGGGGAAAAAGTTTCAGGAGGTGTGCAAGAGCTGTCACGGCAGGGAGAGCGGCAAGGACGCACCCTTCCTGCATGCCCAGACCTATACCTCCAAGGGGTGGAACACCATTTTCGCCAGCCGAAGGGTCCCCTGCGCCATGGATGGTTCATGGGGAGCGCTCAGCGAGGATGAGATCCAGTTCATCAACGATTATCTTTTTCGGAATGCTGCCTGGACCTTTGATCCGAACAGCAGCGATTCCTGCTGATGACCTTTTTTCTCCCGGTCGGGAGAAAAGAAAAAAAAGGACGAGGGGCGGCTTACTCCACTTCGACTTCGATGTAATCCGCCTCGTTGTTGCGCAGGGTCAGGGTGCCGCCCATGACCCGCAAGGCTACCGGGTCGTTCAGCGGCGCCCGTTGCTTGATGGTAATCTCCGTGCCCGGCACCAGCCCCATTTCCCGGATACGCCGGCCCAGTTCGCCGCCAACCTTGACCGCAGTGATGACCCCGCGCTGATTGATGGACATGTTTCGCAGGTTGACTCTGGCCATTGTCCTACTTTTCGAAAAGAGATTTGCCGCAATACGGCAGGGACCTTTTCTTAAACAGCCGGCCGCCGGTTTGTCAATGGTTTTCCCGGCGGGCGGCCAACGCCCGCCGGGAAGTTGCCTGGGCGTTCGTCCCGGATTGCGCTGCTCCGCTTCGGTATGCGTGGTATAGCCGCAACACACTGGCGCTCGCCGACAGCTTGATCAGCCCGGCTCTGTCATTTACCTCTTCACCGATTCTTTTTGCGACGCCATCATCGTTATCTCGGCCGAAACAGGGGCGTCCAGTAACGCGGCATGTCCTGACCATCGGGAGTCGCCAGGCCCGACCATGTTGTCGACCGGGCCGGCGCGCAGGGGATTCGGGTGAATATATCGGGTCTGCTTGAGCTGGTAGGGATCGCCCCCTTGTTTCCGTAGATCAGCGTCCTTCTCTCCCCCTTCCGGCCGGTTATTTTAACGCGCCGAGCTTGTTGACGTCCAGATTGCCTAGGTAGGCGGTCATCACATCTTTGGCGACTTCGCTGCCGGTGACCGTGACCAGGAACCTGTTGTTGACCACTGTCTGGATCTCGCCGCTCTTGTTTTCCGCGCTGTATTTGACGATGGCCTTCTGACCGCTGATGGTTTCCAGTTTGCCGCCGTCGGCGGTGGCGAACATCGGGTTGGTGAACAGCATCATGGTGGCCTGGAGCATGGGCGAATCCGAGACAATGGCAATGGTGACCGAGGCGTTCTCACTGTTGTAGCGCCGCTCCGCGGAGATGCCTCCGCCAAAGACCGGGTCAGCCTGAACTTCTTCCGCCTGCCAGCCGGCCAGCGGCTCGGGAAAAACTTCGGTCAGCGCCTCTCCCTTTTTTTGAGTGATCAGCTGTTCCGCATAGTTGAGACTGGTGATTGCTTCAGTGTACTGGCCGTTGTTGTACTTGGTCAGAGCATCGTTGAGGGAATCGGTGACATCGTCGGCCAGCGCGGAGGTTGCGGAAAGAATGAGCAGGGCGCCGGCTGTGGCAAGGGTTCTTCTGTTGAGTGGGAGCATGGGGTGTCCTCAAAAATGGGTGTTCGATCTGGCAACGAACCGGGAATAAAATACCGGACGCGATTTTTTTACCTTTGTTGAGAGCCGTTTGTCAATACTGAGCAGGGCCGCGGCGATTTCCTGCCCGTCATATTTTTTCAGCAGCCCGGTTTCGCAACGGACATTGTCCCGCTGCCAGAAAAGGCAAGGGTGCACCCGGATGAAGAACTGAACATCAAAGGCCGTCCTCGGGGCGAAGGGTCAACTGCTCCTTTTCCGTTTCGGTTTTTCCCTGCCACTTGCTCCAGTACTGGTGATATTTGTCCAGAACGTCCACACTGTTTTCCGTCGCCCATTGTTCCGCTTCGGGAGTTTTTTCCACCAGTTTCGTCCCGGCAAGCCAGTCGGCAAACTCCTCGGAGGTGGTGCTGAATTCAGCGGCCGGGTCCTTTTTTATCGGACGCAGGGAAAATCGGTACTTCCACACCCCCATGCGCGGGGTGACGATACCATAGTAGGTTTTGCCCGGCGCCAACTCCGCCTGCATGAAATCGGCCGCCTCGGAAACGACCATGAATGTTTTTAGACCCGGTTCCGTCGGATAGCGTACCTTGGTGTTGTGGGAGACGATACCGATGAAGACCGGGGTGCCGGAGGTTACATCAAAGACCGACGACTGGATGGCGCTGCCCACAATGGATGAGCGGAGAAAAACCACCTGAGACTTGCCCGGGTCCGCCGGGGGCAGGGACTGCCGGGCGGCGATCTGCATTTTGCTTGACGCGCACCCGCTCAAAATCAGGAGGAAAAGGACCAACAGGGTGGACACCGGCTTCATAACGCACCTCTTTCAGCATATGTTGGCATTATATGTTCAGTAAAAAGGAAAAGGGGTGTCCCGTCAATCGGAAAACCTGATTGCCATCGATCCTCAGCGCGGGATAAGAAGTGTTGCCTGACCGCGAGAGGGAGTGCTGTAATTATTCATTTGGATGCCCGTGCCCAGTCCTTGCCGCTGCTCAATCCGTGCATGGTAGGTTTTCGCATGGCCGCCCGCCGAAAAATGTTCCGGAAGAATGTCTACGGAGCACTGGTGTTCCTGCGGCGCCGGGGGTATAGTAGCCCATTGTCTCCGGAGTCGTATCTATTCCCGTGGTTCAACGGAAGGGAAACAGTATGTCCATGAAAAAATCTCGGTTTCTGGTTCTGTTTTTGGTTTCGCTGCTGCTTGCCGCATGCGGCGGCAAAAGTGCTGATGCGCCGTCCGGTAAAGAGCCCGGCGGCCCTATTACCGTGACCATCCTGCAGATGAACGATATTTACGAACTGACTCCGGTGAGCGGTGGACGTGAGGGCGGGCTGGCAAGGGTTGCCGCGCTCCGAAAGGAACTCCTGGCCGAAAACCCCCGAACGGTCACCGTGCTGGCCGGCGACCTGTTCAGTCCCTCGGCCCTGGGCACCGCCAAGGTGGACGGGCAGCGCCTGGCCGGCCGCCAGATCGTCGATGTGATGAACACCCTGGGGCTCGACTTCATCACCTTCGGCAACCATGAGTTCGACCTGGCTGAAGAGGGTTTTCTCGCCCGGCTGCGCGAGTCGGGTTTTGACTGGATTTCCGCCAATGTCTTCAATCGGGACCTGGAGCCTTTTCCCGGGGTGGCGCCCGCCAGGGTGCTGACCCTGCGCGACGAGGAGGGCCGGGACGTGCGGCTCGGGCTGTTCGGGTTGACCGTGGCCGCCAACCGGAAGGAGTATGTCCGCTATACC
This sequence comes from Desulfobulbus sp., assembly GCA_003604995.1. Taxonomy (GTDB): domain Bacteria; phylum Desulfobacterota; class Desulfobulbia; order Desulfobulbales; family Desulfobulbaceae; genus UBA10518. Next base: position 18,419 of record QZJD01000063.1, read on the forward strand.
GACCCCCTTGAAGCTGCCGCCTCCCAGGTCGCGACCCTGCGGGACCGGGTCGATGTCCTGATTGCCCTGACCCATTTACCGGTGGAAATGGATATCGCCCTGGCCGCCACCGTCCCGGGCATTGATCTGATCATCGGCGGTCATGAGCATGAGAACCTCCTGTTGCGGCGGGGGCCGGACTTTGTGCCGATCAGCAAGGCCGACGCTAATGCCCGGACCGTCTATGTTCACCGGCTGGTCGTGGACCCGGAGAGCCGGGAAGTGGAGATCCGCTCGGATCTGGTGCGGGTGACCGATCAGTTCCCGGAGGATCCGGAAACAGCGGCATTGGTTGCATCCTGGCAGGAGATCGGTTTTCAGGCCTTCCGGGCGGAGGGGTTCGCCCCGGAACAGGTGGTGGCCGACATTCCTTTTTACCTGGACGGGCTTGAGGCCAGCGTCCGCAACCGCTCCACCAGCTTGACCCAGCTGATCGGCGAGGCCTATTTTGAAGCCGTGCCCGGCGCGGATCTGGCTGTCTACAACAGCGGCTCGGTGCGGATTGACGACGTCCTGCCGCCCGGTCCCATCACCGAGTATGACCTTATCCGCATCCTGCCCTTTGCCGGTCAGGTTTGCGAGGCAAGGGTAAAGGGCGATCTGCTCCGGCAGGTTCTGGAACAGGGTGTGGCCAACCTCGGCACGGGCGGCTTTCTGCAGACCGTAGGCGTCAGCCGGGATCAGGAGGGCGGCTGGCTGGTGAATGGGGTTCCGCTGGCAAGCAAAGGAACTTATACGATGGCGGTCAATGATTTCCTCCTGTCCGGCCGCGAGGAGAATATGGAATTTTTTTCCATGGCCAATCCGCAGGTGAAGGCCTCGTGTCAGGAGGAAAGCGATATCCGGCTGGTCCTCAAGGATTATCTGGCCCGTTGCTATCCCCGGCAGGCAAAGGAGGCCCTTTCCGCGCCCCCCGCTGAGGGCCGGCGGGCAGGCGCCGATACACCCTGAAATAAACGAGAACGTTCAGGGCAATGACCGCCAGACCGAAGGTTATCTGCATTTCCCTGCTGAGCGAAGCAGGGTAGAGCAGGGGCAGCAGATACTGTTCCACAAAGCTTGCGGAGTAACCGGTTTCGCCGCCCAGTCGGCGCAGCCGGTTTTCCAGCGGAGTCAGCGGGCAGTACCAGCCGGTCAATTCGATCAGGGCGCCCCACAGGGCCGCCGGCAGATGCACCAGCGCCCAGCGCCTGTTTTTGAGCACCAGGAGCCCACCGCAGATCACGAAGAGGATGAACAGCAAGTGGATAATCACCAGGCCGTCGGCGGCGAGCTGATAGAACCGGGTGGGGTGCTCCATGGCGGGGTCTCCTGACGGCAGTCCTGATGATTCCGGGCTGACAGCTGCCGGCTGCCTCCGGATGGTGTTGATACCCTACTGCATCATACCCTTTCCGATGAAGCAAAAATGTATGACCGGTCTTGATTCTCTGCCGAGCTTCGCTCCGGAGTTGTGCAGAGTCCGAATCGAGAGGGCGGCCCCATCCGGCCCCCGCCGTTCCGGTTTGAGCAGGTTTCGCTACGGCTGCTCGCGAACATGAAAGCTTTGGCAATAATCTCGAGTAATTGGGAGCAGGCGCGCTGGAGGTCGGCGTTAAGGCCCAGCCTGTTCGGACGTGACGAAAGGCATTGACTTTGTCATTACCCCCGCCCTAAACTTAAAGGAGAAAAAGCAAGAAATGCTTCTTTTTCTCAGGCAGGATATTCCCGCATGGCTCCAAGTTTCCACGCTCCGGAAACCGCGCCCGCTAGAGTGCCACCCTTGTCACGCATGCATTCGCCGCCAGGCAGGCAACACGTCGGAAAGGAGAGGCAAGGCCTGTTCCTGCCGGAACAAGTAACCGGAGACACGGCATGAAGAAGATAACGAACGCTTTCAGCCTGATCCTGGCGTCATTTTTTGTTCTGTGCGGTGGCGGCGGATCAGGAGCCCTTGCCCACGATCAGTCCGGACCGCTCCGCTTTGGAGTGTATCCCTATGAGTCGGCCCGCTCCATCAACAGGCTCTATGCTCCGATCGCGGAACGCATTGAAAAGAAAATCGGCAGGAAGGTTCTCCTGCTTTCCGCGCCGGATCAGAACGCCTTCATGGCGAATGCCCGTAAAGGGAACTATCAACTGGCCCTGGTCTCCCCCTTTAGCCTGTTCAAGATCCAGCCGGTGGGATATCAGGTCATCGCTCGGGGTGAGCCTTCCTTTCACGGCGGAGTAATCGTGCGCAATGACAGCGGCATAGCCGGACCGGAACAGTTGCGGGGCAAAAAAATCGCCGCCATCGGCAGGTATTCCTACGGGGGGTATCTGTATTTCCGACAGGAACTCGCCGGACTCGGTATCTCCCCTGACCGGGATGTGGCGTTTACCCTGCTCGACAAGGTTGACACCGTCATCATCGGCGTTCTCAATAAACAGTATGACGCAGGGGTCCTGAGGCTCGACGCCCTGAATCGCGCGGAATTTGCAAGTGTCCGCGATAAACTGCTGGTTATTTCCCGGTCGCCGGATATTCCGCAGTTTCCTTTTGTGGTCAAGGCCGGCATGGAGCCGAAGACCGTTCAGGCGATCCGGGAAGTCCTGGCCGCCATCTCCGGCGGCAACCCGGAAGATCAGGAAATTCTGAAGAGTCTGCAGATCGAGCGAATTGTAGCCGGTGAGGATGCGGACTATGAAGCCTTTCGTCACGTCCTCGAAGAGTCAGAGCAATAACATCGCATGGTTTCCTTACGCATCCGCACCCATTTGATCCTCGTCCTGTCGGTGGTCGCCTTTTTTCTCACCGCGGCGTTCATTATACTGTACAGTCAGCAATACCGGCAGCACGCGATGTCTTCCCTGACTCAGTATGGCCTGGCCGTGGCCAAGGATATCTCCCTGTCCGTCGCCGACCATATTCTGACCGAAAATTACGGACCCATGCAGAACATCGTGCAGGAGTTTTCCCGGCTGCCCAATATCACCTCCATCGAGATCAGCGACCTGAACTGGACCATGCTCGCCGCCACGGATATCGACAGGCTCGGCACGATGATGGCCCATGAGGCGCCGGGCGTACATCTCTGGCAGGACAGGGTGAGCTGTGTCCATTTAGATGAGACAACCGGCCTGTTGGCCGTCACCGTGCCCATTCAAATGGATGAGACCCTCATGGGGCATGCGCGGCTTTTTCTTTCCCGGGCGGAAATGGTTGCGCACTTAAGTTCCGTGCAATACAAGGGTTTGCTAACCGGGCTCTTTTTCTGGCTGGTCACCGTTGTGGTGGGGTATTTTGCCGCGTTGCTTCTTACCCGCCCGATGCAGGGTTTTGTCCGCGCCGCGGAGAACATCAGCCAGGGGAATTTCAACGTGAACCTGTCTTCCTCCCACCTGGTCCTGGAGCTGGACCGGTTTTCCCAGGCGCTGATGGTCATGGTACAGGCTATTGAAGCGCGGGAAACTGCTCTGCGCACCTCGGAAGAAAAATTCCGCAACCTTTTCGAACGGGCGCAGGAGGGCGTCTTCGTCTGCGACGCCCAGGGGAATTTTACAAATGTCAACCCAGCCCTCCTGGCCAAACTGGGATATGAACGCCGGGAAGAACTTCTTGCCCGCAATCTGTTCCGCGACATCTTTTCCTCACCGGATTCGGCGGCCAGATTTCAGGCAAGAATGCGCCAGCAGGGGATGCTGAAGGCAAATGAATTTTTGTTCCGGCGCAGGGACGGCGCGGAAATCGTCGTCTCCCTTTCCTGTCATGCGGTGGCCGACGAAAAGGGAGAGGTATGCGGATATGAAGGGCTGCTGCGGGATATTACCAGCCAGAAGCATGCGGCGGAAGATGTTGCCCGCATGCGCAACTATCTGAATAATATCATTGAGTCCATGCCCTCCATGCTCATTGCCGTGGACGAAGAGTCCAAGATCACTCAATGGAATAGCGCGGCATTCCAGATAACAGGAATTCCCTCGGCGGAGGCTATGGGCAAAAAGCTGTGGGACGTGGTCCCGTTTTTTATCCGGTTCAGCGACCAGCTGGGACAAATTCGGGAGCAGCGGCGCACGATCAAACTGCATCGGGAGCAGCTGGCAGGTGAGGACGAACGGCGCTACAATCTGACCTTCTTCCCACTGGTGGCCAACGGCACCCAGGGCATCGCCATCAGGCTGGACGACATTACCGAACTGGAAATGAAGGAAAATCAGCTGCGCCAGGCGCAGAAAATGGAATCCATCGGCACCCTGGCCGGCGGTCTGGCCCACGATTTCAATAATGTCCTGGGGGTCATCCTGGGCAACCTGTCGCTGATTCAGTTCCGGCTTGAACATCAGGAGCATATCCAGGAGGGTCAGCTTCGGGAATATACTGAGCGGATGTCGGCGGCGGGAAATCGGGCCGCGGACCTCGTGCGTCAGCTGCTTACCCTTTCCCGCACCCAGGAATTCAACCTGGTTCCGGTGGATCTGACTCTGTCCGTCAAGCATATCAAAAAGATCGGCGAGAACACCTTTGACCGGTCGGTCCGGATCGTGACCAGGACAGCCGAGGCGCCGGCGTATGTCCTGGCCGATCCTACCCAGATCGAACAGGTGCTGCTCAACCTCTGCATCAACGCCGTGCATGCCATGACCATCATGCGCGAGGGCGCCCCGTGGGGAGGGACCCTGACCGTCAGCCTTGAACAGACCGTTGCCGACGAAATTTTCTGCAAATACCACCCCGAGGCCAGGGAAATTCCCTACTGGCGGCTGTCCGTCAATGATACCGGGGTCGGCATGGATACCCGGACCGTTTCCAAGATCTTTGATCCCTTCTTTTCCACCAAGGAAAAAAGCAAGGGCAGCGGTCTCGGCCTGACCATGGTCTACAGCATCGTCCAGCAACTGGACGGCTTTATAGATGTCTATTCCGAACCCGGGCACGGCTCCACCTTCAATGTCTATATCCCGCTCCTGGATCGGGACATCGGGCAGGCCGCCGCTACACCTGAGAAAAAGATCCAGGGAGGGGAGGGGTGCATCCTGGTGATTGATGATGATGCAATCCTATGCAAAACAGCCCGTTCCATCCTGGAGTCCATCGGCTACACCGTCCTGGTCGCGGAAAACGGCAAGGAGGGGGTGGAGATGTACCGGAAGAACCGCGACTGTGTGGTCCTGGTCCTTCTGGACATGATCATGCCGGTGATGTCCGGCCGCGAGGCCTATATCGCCCTGAAAGAAATCAACCCCGAAGTCAGAGTGGTGCTCAGCTCGGGCTTTCGGCAGGATGCCCGGATGGATGAGGTGATGGCCCTCGGCGCCAGTGCCTTTTTGCAGAAACCCTACACCATCGAGAACCTGAGCCGGGTGATCAGGGAAACCCTGGACGGCGCGCAAAACCCTCCTGTCTCCTGAACGGCGCAGGCGGTTTCCGCTATTCGTGACGAAGGGCGTCGATGGGATCGAGGCGCGCGGCCTTGCGCGCCGGAAAATAGCCGAAGATCACCCCCACCGCCGCTGAGAAGAGAAAGGCGATCAGCACGATCCCCGGATTGAAGATAAAGGGGATGTTTAGCAGCCGGGCCAGCCCCACCGAACCGCTCACCGCGAGCAGGATGCCCACCAGGCCGCCGAAAGAAGAGAGCACCACCGCCTCCACCAGAAACTGCAAGAGCACCTCCCGTTCCAGGGCGCCGATGGCCAGCCGGATGCCGATCTCCCGGGTGCGTTCGGTCACCGACACCAGCATGATGTTCATGATTCCGATGCCGCCCACCAGCAGGCTGACCGCGGCCACCGCGCTGAGCAGCGCGGTCAGGATCTGGGTGGTGCCGGTGAGCATCCGGGTGAGCTCCTTCATGTCCATCACCTGGAAATTATCATTTTCCGAGCCGATGATCCTCCGCCGCTCGCGCATCAGAAACTCGATGTCGCTCTTGGCCTTGTCCGTTGACCGGCCTTCCGCCACCGAGACCTGGATCAGGCTGATGTCCTGATTGCCGGCGATCCGGCGCTGGAAGGTGCGCAGCGGGACCAGGACCAGGTCGTCCTGGTCCGAGCCGAAGGTGGATTGGCCCTTGGCCTCCAGCACGCCGACCACCTGGCAGGAGAAGCTGCCGAGGCGGACCAGGCTGTCCAGGGGGGACTGGTCGCCGAACAGTTCCTTTCGGACCGTTTCGCCAAGCAGGCAGACCGCCTTGCCGGCACGCAGTTCGCTGTCCAGGAACTGGCGTCCGGCGTCCACCGTCCAGTTGCGGACCTTGAAAAATTCGTTGTCAATGCCGTTCACGGTGGTGGACCAGTTCTGGTTGCCGTACACCGCGACCAGCCGCTGGCTGGCGGAAGGGGCCACCGCGGTGATCGCCGGGATCTCCCTGGCAATGGCCTGGGCGTCGGCCAGGTCGAAGGCCGGCGCGGCCGAGGAGGCGCCGGGCCCCCGGTGCTGGCCGACCCGGACCATCAGCAGGTTGCTGCCCATGCTGGCGATCTGTTCGGTGACCTGGGCGGTGGCCCCGCCGCCGATGGTGACCATGACGATCACCGCGGCCACCCCGATGACGATGCCGAGGATGGTCAGGGCGGAGCGGAGGACGTTGCGCCGGATCTCCCTCAGGGCGAGGAGCAGGGTGTTGACCAGCATCAGCGCCCCTCCCCGTTGTCCTGGTCCTCGGCGACCAGGCCGTCGCGGAACAGGATCGCCCGCCCGGCAAAGGCGGCCATTTCCTGCTCGTGGGTGACCATGATTACGGTGATCCCCTGTTCCCGGTTGAAGGCGGTCAGCAGCTCCATGATCTCCAGGCTGCGGGCGGTGTCCAGGTTGCCGGTGGGCTCGTCGGCCAGGAGCACGGCCGGTTCGGTGACAATGGCCCGGGCGATGGCCACCCGCTGTTGCTGGCCGCCGGACAGCTCGCCCGGGGTGTGCCTCTCCCAGCCGGCAAGACCCACCACGGCGAGCGCCGCGGCCGCCCGCCGGTGGCGCTCCCGGGTTGGGACACCCCGGTAGATCAGGGGCAGCTCGACGTTTTCCAGGGCCGAGGTCCGGTTGAGAAGATTGAAGCCCTGAAAGATGAAGCCCAGGTGGTGGCGGCGCAGCAGGGCCCGCTGGTTCCGGCTGAGCGCCCCCACGTCCACCCCCTTGAACAGGTAGCGCCCGCCGGTCGGGGTATCCAGGCAGCCGAGGATGTTCATGCAGGTGGACTTGCCGGAACCGCTCGGCCCCATCACCGCGACGAATTCCCCTTCAGCGATGCGCAGGTCCACACCGCGCAGGGCCTGCATTTCGGCGGTGCCGCTGCCGTAGATTTTGGTTACCCCTTGGAGTTCTACCAGGGGCGGCGGTTGTTGTTGCTCTACCTGGGCGGGCATGCTCACCTGGCCTTGCTGACCGCTTCCACGATGAGGGGCATCCCGGCGGTCAGCTCGCCGCTGATCACCTCGGTCATGGTACCGCTGGTGGCGCCGGTGGTGATCGGCACCGCCACGGGCTGATTGCCGCGCAGGGTCCAGACCGTCTGTTGTTTCTTGGGGCCGTCGCTCATTGCTTTTTCCGGTCTGGTCCGGGACGGCCGCGGAAAGAGTTTACTGAGCAGGCTGCCGCCCGCGTTGCTTTCGACCTCTTTTTCCTCTCGGGGAGGGGCGAAACGCAGGGCGGCGTTGGGCACCAGCAGGGCATCTTTGATCTCCTGGACGACGATGTCCGCGGTGGCGGTCATGCCGGGCCGCAGGGAGAGGTCGGAGTTGTCGACCTCGAGGACGGTGAGGTAGGTCACCACCCCCTCCACCGACTGGGAGCCGTAACGTACCTGGGCGATCCGCGCGGGATAGGTCCGCTCGGGATAGGCGTCCACGGTGAAGGTCGCTTGCTGGCCGTCGCGTACCTGGCCGACATCCGCCTCATCCACCGCCACGTGCAGTTCCATCTTTGCCAGATCCTCGGCCAGGGTGAAGAGGATTGGGGCCTGCAGGGAGGCGGCCACGGTCTGGCCCGGCTCCACGCTGCGGGCGAGCACCACCCCGTTGATCGGCGAGACGATGACTGCCTTGTCCAGATTGGTCTGGTCCACCTGCAGCCGGGCCTCGGCTTCGGCGATTTTGGCCTTGCCCGCGGCCTCGTCGGCCCGGGCGCGTTTGAGCGCCGCTTCCGCCGCGTCCATCTCCCGGCCGGACGGCACCTTGCCGCCGCTGAGCTGCCTGACCCGCGCCAGCCGCTCGAGTTCCAGGCGGGATTGCTCCAGGCCGGCCTGTATCTGGAGCAGACTGGCCCTGGCCGATTCCAGCGCGGCCCGCGACTGGTCCGCCTGCGCGGCCAATTTGGTGGTGTCCAGGCGGGCCAGGACCTGACCGGCCCGGACTATGTCGTTGTAGTCGACCTCCACCGTGGCGATGGTGCCCGAGACCTCGGAGCCCACGTCCACCTGGTCGGTGGGCTGGAGGTTGCCGGTGGCGGAGACGGTGACCGTGAGGTCGCCCCGTCGAACCTCGACGGTTTGGTAGCGGACCTCGGCGGTGTCGCGGTTCAGGCCCCACTTGACCAGGGCCAGCGCCAGGAGCAGGAGCAGGCCGCCCCAGGCAAGCCAGCGCCAGGGTCGGCGGCGTTTGCCGGGCGGGGATTCCAGGCCCAGGGTGCTGTTCAGATCTGTTTTTGGGGTAAGGGATTCGTTGTTCATGCTTGCCTATCCTTTGTCCGCCGCGGGCTCGGCGGCAGGAGGTGGTTCGGATTGCCAGCCGCCGCCCAGGGCCTTGTACAGGCGGACCAGGTTGGCGGTGACCGTGCCGTTGCTCTGGGCCAGCTGGTCCTCCAGGTTGAGCAGGGAGCGCTGGGCGATCAGAACGGTGGTGAAATCGACCAGCCCAGCCTGGTACTGGTGCCGGGCGAGAAACTCGGCTTGCCGGACCGCGTCCACCGCGGCCAGGAGATTTTGCCGGCGAACCTGTTCCTCGGCATAGGCGGTGAGCGCGTTTTCCACCTCGGCCAGGGCGGCCAGCACCGCCGCTTCATAGGCGAGCAGGCTCTGTTCCTGGAGGGCGGACTGCACCTCGATGTTCCGGCGGACGGCGCCGGCGTCGAAGATCTTCCAGGACAGGCCCGGCCCCAGGCGCCAGAATTCGCTGGCACCGGCGAACAGATCCGCCGAATCGACGGATTCCAGACCGATGGAGCCGGTGAGCCGGAGCTTGGGGTAGAGGTCGGCGACCGCCACGCCGACTTGGGCGGTCTGCGCGGCGAGATTCCGTTCCGCCCGGCGGATGTCCGGCCGCTGCCGCAGGGTCTCCGCCGGCACCCCGACCGCCACCGTGGCCGGGATAACCGGCAGCGGCCCGGCTTCGGCGAGCTGGGGGTGTACCGCGCCGGGAACGGTGCCGAGAAGCAGGGCGAGCCGGTTTTTCGCCTCGTCCAGGGCGGCGCGCAGGGCAGGGAGCTGCGCGCCGGTGCTTTCCAGGCTGGCGCGGGCCTCCTGCACGGCGAGTTCATCGCTCAGTCCGGCCTGGGCGCGGGCCTGGACCAGTTCCAGGGTCTGCTCCTGGGCGCGCAGGTTGCCCTGGGCCGCGGCAAGGCGTGCTTGCAGGGTCCGGGCCTCCAGGTAATTGAGGGCCACCTCGGCGGTGAGGGTAACCAGGACGTCGCGCAGATCCTCCCTGCTGGCGGCCAGGTTTGCCTCCGCCGCTTCCACGGCCCGCTGCGTTCCGCCGAAGATATCCACCTCCCAGCCGGCATCAAGGCCGAGGGAAAGGGTAGAGCGGGTCACGCCGCCGCTCTTGGCCCGGCTGGCGGTCGCGCCTGCGTCCAGGGCCGGGAACAGGCCGGCCTCGCTGATACCGCGGCGGGCTCGCGCCTCGCGTACCCGGGACTCGGCCCGGCGCAGGTCCAGGTTGCCCTTGACCGCCTGCCCGATGAGTTCGGTGAGGAGAGGGTCGTCGAGGGTGGCCCACCAGCGGGCCAGTTCCTCCGGATACAGGCTGGCTGCGGCCAACCCTTCCCGCAGCTCCGTGTGCCAGAGCGCCGGGGCATTGTCCGCGGGCGGGAGATAGTCGGGACCGACCGGCGCGCAGCCGGCAAGGACAAAGACGGTCCAGGCCGCCAGCAGCGTGCCTGCTCGCAGCAAGAGGCCGTGGGCGGACGGGGCGCTGATCCTGTTACGTTCGGCTGTTTGGGTCATGCCAGCACGGCGTTTTTGAACTCCTCGATGCCGATGCGCTCGATGAAGCGGGCGGTCCGTTCCTGTTTGCGGCCATGGGCAACGTAGTAGTCCAGGCAGCGCTTGATGAGGCGGATGGCCTCGTCGCCGGGCAAATCCTCGGCCAGGACATCGCCGATCCGGGGCCGCCGCGACGAACTGCCGCCGAAGATCACGGTCCAGCCTTTTTTCTTGCCCACCAGGCCGATGTCCCGGACATAGCTCTCCGCGCAGGAGAAGGGGCAGCCGGAGACGCCGATTTTCAGCTTGGCCGGCAGTTCATGGCCGAGAAAAGATTCCTCGACTTCCACGCCGAAGGCCAGGGAATCCTGGATACCGTATTTGCACACGGTGTTGCCCGGGCAGGCCTGCACATAGTGGAGGCAAAGCTCGACGGCGCGGCCGGCGTCCATATCCAGGTCGCGCCAGATGGGCTCGACCTCCTCCCCCTTCATCCCGACCAGGGCCAGCCGGTGGCCGGAGGTGATTTTGACGATGGGGATCTTGTACTTTTCCACCACGTTGACGATCCGTTTCAGGTTTTCCAGGCTGACGAGGCCGGCGGGCATTCGCGGCACGATGGCGTAGGTTTCCTTGTCCCGCTGCAGGATGGCCCCTCTGGGTGTGTCTTCACTGCTCATGGTTTGCTCCTTACTGCATGGTGTGGCAGAGTTATGGAATAATGTTCATAACAGTATTGCTTCCTCAACCTTCTGTAAACAGCTCGAGCGGGAAAAAGGCAAAATCAGTGGCCGCTGAAATGGAGCGGGAAGGCTGTCAGTATCCTTCCCAGGCGGTCGGCAGGCTGCTGTCGGGATTTCTGGCCTCGCCTGCGGCGGTGACATAGACGGCGGGCCGGTCGGGCAGGGGGCACTTGTTTTCACAGATGCCGCAGCCGATGCACAGGCTGTCCACCACGTAGGGCTGGAGGACCTCGACCGGCCGGTCCTGGTCATCGAGGACCGTGACTGAGCGGAAGCGGATGGCTTTCTCCGGGGTGGGACAGTGCTCCTCGCAGACCATGCAGGGAATCCCTTTGGCATAGGGCAGGCAGCGGTCCCGGTCGAAAAAGGCGTGGCCGATCTTCCAGCCGTGCTTGTCCTCCAGGCTGAGAACGCGGATGGCGCCGGTGGGGCAGACCTGGCCGCAGAGGGTGCAGTTGAATTCGCAGTAGCCGAGCCGGGCGATGAGGGTCGGCGAGAACATCCCGGCCAGTCCGGCCTCCAGAAAGGTCGGGTGCAGGGCATTGCCGATGCAGACCTTCATGCACTCGCCGCAGCGAACGCAGCGGTCGAGAAAGGCCTCTTCGGCCAGGGCGCCGGGCGGGCGGATCAGGAGCGGGTCCGGGACCTTGCTCATGCCCCTGACGGCGGTGAAGGCTGGGAGAAGAGAGCCGCCGGCCAGAGCGGCGAGCAGGCCGCGGCGGGACAGGGAAACCGGCGCGGCCGGGACCGGGGGTCTGCCGAACCGGAAGGCGATGATCCCCCGGGGGCAGAGGTCCAGGCAGTCCAGGCAGAGGATGCAGCGTTCCATGGCGATGCGCCTGTCCTCGTCGATGGCCCCCATCCGGCAGACCGAGCGGCAGGCCCGGCATTTGCCGCAGTCCTCGTTGCCGCCGCGGCCGTGGAAGGGGCCGCCGCGGGCGGTCAGGCCCAGGAGGCCGCCCAGAGGACAGAGGTTGCGGCAGAAGAAGCGGCGCTGCGTAAGTTCCAGGAGAAAGACCGCCAGCAGGACCGTGGCGGAGAGCAGGGCCAGGGCATGGTATTTCTGGGCGAGCGGCAGGACGGTGGCCTTGAGTGCCCCGTACACCGGTTCGCTCAGGGCGTTGATCCAGGCGGGCGCCTCCTGGTAGGTCCAAGTAAAAAAGGCGGTGGTTGCATGGGTGAAAGCAGGGTAGACCGCCAGGGCCAGACCCCGGACCAGGATGGAAAAGGGATCCAGATAGCCGGCCACCGGCAGGCCGAACAGCGCGCCGGCGAGGACAAAAGCCAGGAGCAGGGAGGGCAGGTGCGGATACAGGCTGTCGGTCCGGCCGGGTCGTGATTTTGTGAGCGGCCGCAACAGGTCGAGGAGCGCGCCCATGGGACAGGCCCAGCCGCAGAAGAAGCGGCCCAGGAGCAGAGTCAGGACCAGTACGGCCAGGGCAGGCAGCATCAGGGCGACGATGGCCTTGGCCGCCAGCATGGCGCAGGCGGCAAGCAGGGGATCGAGGCGGAAGAGGATATTGACCGCGTACTCGATCCGGTCCGAGCCGGTGTAGTCGGTCTTGATGAACAGGAAGAAAAAAAGGGCGAGGGCCAGGCCCTGGCTCAGGCGGCGCCAGGAAACAAGGCGCGGTTTCTTGATCTTTCCGGCCATGGTCAGGCCTTGACCCGCTCGATCCGCATCCGGTTGAGATCCATCACGCCGAGTCCCATGGCATGGGCCGCCGCCGTTGATTCGATGTCCTCCGGCTTGAGGCCGAAGAGGGTCGTGGCATAGGCGTCCGCCGCCACCGGATCCACGGAGGCGATGATCGTATCGGCGGCCTTGACGTCCTCCAGCCTGCCGCCCTGCGGGCCGTTGGCCATGAGCATCCGGGTGGCGTCGATGATGTTCAGGGTCGGTTGGAGAACGGTGGCCAGGTCGGCCAGCTTCTGGCCCAGATTGTGGTGCAATTTGCCGCGGTTGCCGCCCAGCACGCCCATGGAATTCTTCAGGCTCAGGGTGAGGCGGGACAGGCCGTGGTGCTTGGCCACCGGCACATTGATGTAGCAATCCGCCTCCAGGGCGTCCCGGTAGATGGACAGCTCGGTCACCGCCTTGCCCCGGGCCACCTCCACGGGAATGAACTTGCGCTCGTCGATATGCTCCACCCGGACCTTTTTGCCCAGGGGCTTGAGGGCATCCTCAATGCCGCTGTTGGTGTAGCAGCGCCGCGCTTCGTTGCAGGTACGGTCAAAGATCTGGACCCGGCCGGCGCCGGCCGCCAGCACCTGCTCGACGATGGCCCTGACCACGGCGGGATGGGTATTCGCCCCCTGCTCCGGAGAACGGTCCCAGCCGATGTTCGGCTTGACCACCACTCGGGCGCCGGGCCGGACAAATTTTTCCATGCCGCCTGCCGCCGCCAGGACCATGGCCACCAGTTGCGGATAGTCGGCGCCGGTGCCCACCACCACCAGCGGAGAAGGGGGTGGCGCGGCCGGCACTTCGGCCAGGGTCAGGCGAGGGACGGCCACCGTCAATCCGGCCGTCCAGAGCAGCGCGTCACGGAGAAATTGTCGTCGGTTCATTCAGCCTCCCGGCGCGGTTGCGCCATGGTGATGGTTGTTGAAGATGACCGATTATTGCAGAAAATACCCTGACACCCGCCAATGGCCGTCGGCATCGAGCATGGGGGTGACGGTTTCCACGGCACTCTCCTTGTTGGTAAAGGATGACCGGTACCGGATGACCACGTATTGTCCGTCCGGGGCGCCGGCCAGCTCGGTTCTGTACTCGGCGCTGGTGATCGTCCGGTTTTTGATCACGCCGACGGGGGGGAGTAGGCCGCTGAGCTGCCGGATCCAGGTTTCCTTGGGCACCTGTTTCTTGAACAGGTCGGCGGCGCTGTCCCAGCTCTGGCCGTACTGACCGGTATCGAGCAGGAGGAGAAAACTTTCCGCGGCCCTGATCGCCTCGGTGGTTCTGGTTTTGTCCTCGGCGGCGGCCGGAAATGATCCCAGGAAAATCAGGGTCAAAGAGAGAAGGGGGGCAAGTACAGCGTTCATGTGAGGACTCCTGCAAATACCGTAAAAAATGCGCGGGCAGTAGTTGCGAACAGACTGCCGGAAAACGCGGTCAAACCGGTTTCATTATACCGGTCGGAACGTATTTTTGGTAGACCCTTTCCTGTCGGGTCAAGCCGAAGCAATCTCCCTGAGCCATTCCTCGATCTGGGCGGGAGTGGGCATGCGGCCGCCGCTTTTCACCCGGCCGTTGATCATCAGGGCCGGGGTCATGAGAATGCCGTGCCGGCCGATTTCATCGGGATCGTGGATCTGCTCGATGTCCGCGGCCATGCCCATGGCGTTCAGCGCCTCGATCACCAGTTTCTGCAGGTTGTTGCAGCTCACGCAGCCGGTGCCGAAGATCCGGATCACCGGTGGACCGCTCCGTTCCGTTCCCGGCCGCAGGTGTTCCCGGTAGGCCTGACGCAGGGCCTCGCGGTATCTGGCCGCGGCGCCGGCGGGGATGTAGTTGTCGCGGCTGATCGCCGCAAACAGGAAAGCGACCGCCTCGTCTTCGGTTAATCGTTTGGCCGCGGCCTGGTTGAGGGCCAGGTCCAGGCCGAGCAGGCCGATGCTGGAGGAGCCGATGCGGATGGTGCGGGATGTCGCTGCGTCCATATCTTCAGGAGTTCGTGCGGGGTTCGGTTCGGCCGTGCCGGCAGGAGGATTTTGCGGGAAAAAAACAGGACCACTGGTATAGTGAATATCATGAACCAGGGGAAGAATTGCAACAAAAAACTCGCGTATGCCGGAATTGCCGCCTTGCTCGGCGATGAGCTGCTGGACCGTCTCCGTCTCATCGGCGGGGCGGAACAGGTGCCCCTTTATCTGACCGGCGGCACGGTGCGCGACCTGGTCATGGACCGGCGGCCGGCGGACATCGACCTCCCCGTGCCGGCGGGCGGCCGCCGCTGGGCTGCGGCCCTTTCCAGGCTGACCAACGGCAGCTATGTGCCCCTGGGCAAGGAGGAGGACGCCGCCCGGGTGGTCTGGCAAGGCCGGGACATTGATTTTTCTTCGTTCCGCGAGGGGGCGCAGATCCTGGAGCAGGAGCTGCGCCGCCGCGACATCACCGTCAACAGCATGGCTGTTGCCCTCGATCCCCTGCTGTACGGGCGAGGAGACAACAAGGTTGAGATCGTTGATCCGGCGGACGGCCTCGCGGACATCAACGCGCGGCTGATCCGGGCGACCTTTGTCAATGCCTTCCGCAGCGATCCCCTCCGCCTTCTGCGGGTGTACCGCTTCGCCGCCGTCCTCGATTTCCGGGTTGAGGCGGAGACCGCCGCGCTGGTCAACCGCCAGAAGGAGCTGATCTCCCGGGTGGCAACCGAACGGGTGGCCCACGAGCTGGACCTGATCATGGGCTCAGGCCGGGCCTTTGAGGAAGTGGCGGCCATGGCGGCCAGCGGCCTGCTCTTTGAGGTCATTGCCGAGCTCCGGGCCGGGGTGGGCATGGCGCAACCGAGCAGTCACCACCTGGACGTCTTTGCGCACAGCCTGGAAACCCTGCATTGGATGCAGCGGATCCAGGAGGAGCCGGCGCGCTATTTTCCCGATAATGCCGAAGTGCTGGCCGCCTATCTCGCCGCCGGCCGCAACCGGATCCGGCTTCGCTGGGCTGCACTTTTGCATGATCTGGGCAAGCCGGTGACCATGACCATCCTGGAGGACCGGGACGGCAGGATCACCTTCTACAATCACGATCAGGCCGGGGCGTCCCTGGTGGCCGAGGTCGGGAGGCGGCTGCGCTGGAGCGGGGAGGATATCGCCGCGGTTGCCGGTCTGGTCGGCCTGCACATGCGGCCCTTTCACCTGGGCAATGTCCTGCGTCAACAGGGGGAACTGAGCCTCAAGGCCTGCCTGCGCCTGGTCAGGTCGGTGGGATCTGCTCTGCCCGGCCTTTTTCTCCTGAGTATGGCCGATGCCCTGGCCGGGCAGGGCGAAGGCCGGCCGGCCGAAGTGGAAAAGGAGGTGGCCGCCCTGTTCGCCCGCATGGAAAAGGTGCGGCGCGAGCATGTGGAGCCGGTGCGCAACATGCCGCCGCTCATTACCGGCCGGGATCTTATTGATGAGCTGGGGCTGGAACCGGGACCGGTCTTTCGTGAGGTGCTGGAGCTGGTCGAGGAGGCGCAGATGGAAGGAAACGTCGCCTCCCGCCGGGAGGCCCTGTCCCTGGCTCGCAGGCATCTTGCCAGCCAGCGGCCCGAGGGATGAAATGAAAGGCGTTGAGGTGCTTAGGCGCTGGGGTGCCGCCGGCGTGCGGGCGGAGGGGGTGGAGCTGTGTTGGATATGTCAATCCTTCGGGGTCGGCATCGGTATCGGAATCGGGGTCGAACAGATCCGCTGGTAATCAAAAGAGAAACAGATCATGCGCAAGGTACAGGACTACTATTTCAACAAGGCCAAAAAGGAAAACTATCCGGCCCGCTCGGTCTACAAGCTGGAGGAGGTGCAGAAGAAGCACCGGATCCTGAAGCCCGGTCAGCGGGTTCTCGACCTGGGCTGTCATCCGGGGAGTTGGAGTCTGTACGCGGCGCAGGTGGTTGGCGCGAACGGCGTGGTGGTGGGGGTGGATCTCCAGCGCACCGATCTGCCGCCGCAAAAAGGTCATGCCGAAATTCACTGGCTCTGTTATGATGTCTTCGCCGAAGGACTGGTCCCTGAGCTGCGCAAATCGTGGCCCGGTTTCCACGTCCTGCTCAGCGACATGGCGCCGCGCACGACCGGCAGCCAGTACGCGGATCATCAGCAGTCCATGCGGCTGGTGCGCCGGACCATGGAGATCGCCGATGCCCTGTTGCACGAGAACGGCACTTTCTACTGCAAGGCGTTTCAGGGCGAGGATTTTCCGGTGGTGCAGCAGGAGTGCAAGAGGCTGTTCCGGGAGGTGAAAGTGGTCAAACCCGACAGCTCCCGCAAGGAGAGCCGGGAGATGTTTCTGCTGGGGAGAGGCTTTATCCCGGCAAACGCCAGGCCGTAGAGCCTCTTTCAAAAAGAGCGTCGTTGTGAGATCGAGAGAAAAATACGCCGGGCAAGGAGGAGATGGGAAATCGCCCGGAAGCGTAGCTGCGCTACGCCGAGGACGGTTTTCCATTGAAGACGCCGCCAGGGGTATTTTTAACCGATCGGAATAGATGTTCATTTTGAAAGAGGCTCCGTAATATGTAGCTAACCTATTTGTATGCAATTTCGGAGGAATTGACACGTGTCCGGACATTCCAAGTGGAGCACCATCAAGCGCAAGAAGGGTGCCATCGATGCCAAGCGCGGCAAGATTTTTACCAAGCTGATCAAGGAAATCACCGTTGCCGCCCGGATGGGCGGGGGCGACCCGGATGCCAATCCGCGTCTGCGCACCGCGGTCATCGCCGCCAAGACCGAGAACATGCCCAAGGACAATATCGAGCGGGCCATTAAGAAAGGCACCGGCGGCCTGGAGGGAGTGAACTACGAGGAGATCCTCTACGAGGGCTACGGACCCGGCGGCGTGGCGGTGCTGGTGGAGACCATGACCGACAACAAGAACCGGACCGTATCCGATATCCGCCACTACTTCAGCAAAAGCGGCGGTAACCTGGGGGAGAGCGGCTGCGTGGGCTGGATGTTCGACAAAAAGGGTGTCATCACCGTCGACAAGAGCGTGATTGCCGAGGAACAGTTGATGGAGGTGGCCCTGGACGGGGGAGCCGAGGATGTGGTCGAGGAAGACAACGCCTTCCAGGTGCAGACCGCCCCCGAAGACCTGAACACGGTGGTTGAGGCCCTGAGCAAGGCCAATGTGGCGTATCTGGAGGCCGCCATCTCCATGGTGCCGAAAAACACCATTGAGGTCACCGATGAGAAGACTGCCCGCTCCCTGCTCAAGCTTCTGGAAAACCTGGAAGACCACGACGACGTGCAGAAGGTGCACGCCAACTTTGATATTGATGACGAGTTGATGGAGACCATCTCCTGAGGCAGGCAGGGTCCAGCGCCGGAGAAAAAGTGGCGATCCGGACCAGAATCCTGGGCATTGATCCGGGCTCGCGCGTCACCGGCTACGGGATCATCGACAGCCACCGAGGCCGTCTCGGCTTTGTTACCTGCGGCACGATCCGCACCGGTGACAGCCGGCCCATGGCCGACCGGCTGCTGACCATCTATGAGGGGCTGCGCCGGGTGATCGAGCTGCACGGACCCGAGGTGGCGGCGGTGGAGGATGTGTTCCTGTCGCACAACCCCCGTTCCGCGCTCAAGCTCGGCCATGCCCGCGGCGTGGCGGTGCTGGCCGCCATGCGCGGAGGGCTTGCGGTGCACGATTATTCGCCCCGGGTGGTGAAGCAGGCGGTGGTGGGTTACGGCCAGGCCGGCAAGGAGCAGGTGCAGCACATGGTGCGGGTGCTGTTGGAGCTGTCTGCGGCGCCGAGTGGCGATGCGGCGGACGCGCTGGCAGTGGCGATCTGTCATGCGAATCGGATGACGGCATTGGGATGAATGAAGAATTCAGAATGTAGAATTCGGAATGAAGAATGTGATTACCATCAATCCTCAGCAAAATTAGAATCAGTCGGGTCGGCTACTCCAGTTCTTCATTCAAGAATAGATTCCGATACCGGCTCCGACGCCGATCCCGAGAAAACAGCTCTCTCATTCAGCGGGATGTGAGAACCGCAAACTTGGCGTCCAATGCGAAGACTGAATAAGGAGCAGCAATCGGAGTCGGGGTCGGTATCGGAATCGGTATCGATCAGTTTTTTTAGACGAGGTACTTTCAACCCCGACCCTGATGTGGATAATCTCGTGCGTCACTATCATATCTAAGGTCCATGCCCCATGATCGCTACCCTTTCCGGTATCCTCTTTGTGAAGCATCCGGGTCACGTCATCGTCGACGTGGGCGGGGTGGGGTATGAGGCTTTAGTTTCAGGCCGGACCTATGACCGGCTGCCGGCCGCCGGCGAAGAGATGTTCCTCCATATCCATACCAGCGTGCGGGAGGATGCGATAACCCTCTTCGGCTTTGCCACCCCGGAGGAGAAGGAGCTGTTCCTCCTGCTCAACACCGTGTCCGGCGTCGGGCCCAAGTTGGCCCTGGGCATCCTCTCCGGCATCGCCGCCCCGGAGCTGAGCGAGGCACTCAGGACGAAAAATATCAGCCGGCTGACCGCCTTGTCCGGGGTGGGCAAGAAGACCGCCGAGCGGCTGTGTATCGAGCTGCGCGACAAGGTGGCCCAGTACGCCGGACCGCGGACCGGCGGGGAGATCACCGCCGCCGAGGAAACCCTGGTGGAGGGCGACAATGTCCAGGACGCCCTCTCCGCGCTCACCAATCTCGGCTATCCTCAGGCTCTGGCCTGGCAGGCCCTGCGCAAGGTGCAGAAGCTGCATCCGGAGGATATGGGCAGGCTGAAGGTCGAAGAGTTGATCCGCGAGGCGTTGCGCACCTTTGCCTGAACACGGAAATGAGGACTGATGGAGCATGAGGAACAGATAAGCGGCCGGCGGCTCGTAACCGGAGAGGAGAGCGGGGAGGAGGTGCGGGGCGACGTTGCCCTGCGGCCCAAGCGGTTGCGGGAGTATATCGGTCAGGAGCAGCTCAAGAAAAGTCTGTCCGTTTTCCTGGAGGCGGCCCTCGGCCGCGGCGAAGCCCTGGACCACACCCTGTTCCACGGTTTTCCCGGACTCGGCAAGACGACGCTGGCCTATATCATCGCCAACGAGATGGGCGCCGGGATCAAGGTGACCTCCGGCCCGGTGATCGAGCGGCCCGGCGACCTGGCCGCGATCCTTACCAGTCTGCAGGCCGGGGACGTCCTGTTCATCGACGAGATCCACCGACTTAACCATGTGGTGGAAGAGATCCTCTATCCGGCCATGGAAGACTTTCAGCTCGACCTGGTCATCGGCCAGGGTCCGGGCGCGCGCAGCGTGAAGATGGATCTGCCCCGCTTCACCCTGGTCGGGGCCACCACCCGGACCGGCCTGCTCACCCCGCCCCTGCGCGACCGTTTCGGCGTGGTCCTGCGCCTGGACTTCTACAGCCCCGAGGAACTGGTGGCGATCATCAAGCGTTCCGCCCGGTTGATGGGGATCGCCATCGACGACCAGGGCGCCCTGGAACTGGGCCGAAGATCCCGCGGCACCCCGCGCATCGCCAACCGGCTGCTCCGGCGGGTCCGCGATTTTTCAGAGGTCGGGGGGCACCCGGCGATCAGCCGCGCGGTGGCGGACGAGGCCCTGACCATCCTGGCGGTGGATCGCTTCGGCCTGGACGAGATGGACCGCCGCATCCTGCTGGCCCTCATCGACAAGTTCCAGGGCGGGCCCATCGGTATCGACACCCTGGCCACGGTGGTCTGCGAGGAGAAGAATACCCTTGAGGACGTCTACGAACCTTTTCTCATCCAGTCCGGGTTCCTGGTGCGGACCCCGCGCGGCCGCATGGCCACGGTGGCGGCCTACGAGCACTTCGGCCGGCCGGTGCACCACGGGATCATGCGCCAGCCCGGGCTTTTCGATGGAGGCAGCAATGGCTGACAAATGCACGGTCAAGGAGATCCGGGCCCGCAAGGGGCGGGACAAGATCACCGTCCTCACCGCCTATGATGCGGCCACGGCCCGGATGCTGGACGAGAGCGGCATCGACATCCTGCTGGTGGGCGATTCCCTGGGCATGGTGCTCCTGGGCTACGACTCCACCGTGCCGGTGACCATGGCGGAGATGCTCCTCCACTGCCGGGCGGCGCGGCGGGGCACCGCCCGCGCCCTGCTGGTGGGCGACATGCCCTTCGGCTCCTACCAGGCCGGGGTGAACGAGGCGGTGCAAAATGGTATCCGCTTCCTCAAGGAGGGCGGTTGCGACGCGGTGAAGATCGAGGGCGGCGAGGAGATGGCGGAGGTGGTGCGCGCGCTCACCCGGGCCGGGGTGCCGGTGATGGGCCACCTGGGCCTGACCCCGCAGACCGCCGGCCAGTTGGGTGGCTTCAAGGTCCAGGCCCGCGACCTGGACTCGGCGCGGAAGCTGCTCGCCGACGCCCAACACCTGGCCGCGGCCGGCGCCTTTGCCATCGTCCTGGAGTGCGTGCCCGGCCCCCTGGCCGGCATCGTCACCCGCCAGACCCCAGTGCCCACCATCGGCATCGGTGCCGGTCCCGAGTGCGACGGCCAGGTTTTGGTGATCAACGACCTGCTCGGCCTCTCCGAGCGCAAGATCCCCTCCTTTGTCAAAAAATACGCCGACCTGGCCTCCCTGGTCCGGGCAGCGGCGGCGGCCTACCGCGACGAGGTGCAATCTGGAGCCTATCCGGCGGCCGAGCACACCTTCGGGAGTAAGGTTGATTTTTCAGAGCTCCTGCGGAATACGTAGAGGGCGAATGAGGAGACACTGTATTGCTGTCGGCGGTTGAACAGACGAGACTGCAGCTCTCAAAAAGCACTGAGGCAAAGAAGAAGTCGCGCCTTGGTCAGTTTCTCACCCCTGAAAGAACGGCGGCATTCATGGCGGGCCTTTTCCCGGACGGGAAGGGGTGTTGTCGCCTATTGGATCCGGGAGCGGGCATTGGTTCCCTGTCGGCAGCTTTTTTGGAGAGATGGAGAGCTGGCGGTCTTCATTTCCAGCGCGTGGAAGTGGATGCCTTTGAGCTTGATTCGGGTTTGATCAGGTATCTGTCGAAAACCCTGGATAAGTACAACCACAGGGGCGATTTTGCAGCGAACATCCATGAAGAGGATTTTATTTTTGCCGCTGTTGGGGCGCTGTCCGGCGATTTGTTTTCGAAGCGTTTGGAACACTATACGCATGCGATCCTTAATCCGCCGTACAAGAAGATCAATAATACTTCAGCACACCGTTTGGCCCTTCGCCGCATCGGAATAGAGACGGTCAATCTCTATTCAGCTTTTGTCGCGCTTGCCGTTGCCTTAACCGTACCCGGTGGGCAGATCGTGGCGATCATTCCGCGCAGCTTCTGTAATGGTCCCTATTACCGACCGTTCCGAGACTTTATCCTTACGCATGCGGCCATCCGGCACATGCACTTGTTCGCGTCGCGCTGCAAGGCGTTCAAGGATGACAGCGTGCTCCAGGAGAACGTCATCATCCGCATGGAACGCGGCGGCCGGCAGGAGCCGGTGACGGTTTCCACCTCGACGGACGACACCTTCGCCGACCTTGTCTCCCTTGATCATCCGTTCGACCGGATCGTTTACCCGGATGACCCCGAGCGGTTTATCCATGTGCCCACCTCGTCTGAGCAGAACGCCCTAGATATATCCCCGGCGATCCGCTCCACTCTGGCTGATCTTGGCATCATGGTGTCCACCGGGCCCGTGGTCGATTTTCGTCTGAAAGAACACCTGCGCGAAATGCCGGGGCCGGGCACCGTGCCCTTGCTCTATCCCGGCCATTTTCGAGGTATCGGTGCCACATGGCCCATCGCGGGCATGAAAAAGCCCAACGCCATCGAGCGCAACACCGAAACCGAAAAGTGGCTGTATCCGAACGGCTTTTATTGCGTGGTGCGGCGTTTCTCTTCAAAGGAGGAAAAACGCCGCATTGTTGCCAGCGTGGTCGAGCCTGGAGTATTCGGCGATGCTTTGATGCTGGGCGTGGAGAACCATCTCAATCTGTTCCATGAGAACAAGCATGGGCTGCCTGAAACGCTGGCCCGCGGGCTGGCCGTGTTCCTGAACTCGACCGTTGTCGATGAATATTTCCGGCGCCTCAACGGCCATACGCAAGTCAATGCAACCGACCTGAAGCTCATGAAATATCCATCCCGTTCCGCATTGAACCGGCTTGGTGCATGGGCAGTGCGCCAAGAAGCATGCACGCAGGAGCAGATTGACGATCAGCTAAGGATACTGGCTCATGGCGCCCGATAACAAGAATGAACACATCAAGGTCGCGCTGCAAATTCTGGCTTCCTTGGGTCTGCCCCGAGCGCAGCAGAATGAGCGATCCGCCTTATGCCTGCTTGCGCTGCTTAACCTCACTCCCGGCAAGCAGTGGACTAAGGCGGAAAATCTACTTATGGGTATCACGCCCATCATGGATTGGATAAGGGTGCACTACGACAAGAACTATGCCCCTAACACCCGCGAAACGGTGCGGCGGCAGACCATGCACCAGTTCGTGGATGCTGGTCTTGCCCTCTATAACCCGGACAAGCCGGAGCGGCCGGTGAACAGCCCCAAAGCCGTCTATCAGATCGATCCTGTAGCGCTGACCTTAATGCGCAGCTTTGGCAGAGCAAATTGACGACCTACCTGGCCGAACGCGACACGCTGGTAGCTCGTTATGCCAACGAGCGCGAGCAGAATCGTATCCCGGTCGAGATTGCCCCGGGGAAGAAGATTACCCTCAGCACCGGTGAACACAGCGAACTGATCAGGGCAATCATCGAGGAATTCGCCCCCCGCTTCGCGCCGGGCAGCCTGCTGGTCTATGCGGGGGACACCGGCGACAAGTGGGGCTACTTCGACGCCGCTCTGCTGGTCGAGTTGGGTGTCACCATTGATTCCCACGCCAAGATGCCCGACGTGGTATTGCATTACACCGAGAGAAACTGGCTGCTGCTGGTGGAGTCCGTCACCAGTCACGGGCCGGTCGACGGCAAGCGGCATGCCGAGCTTGCCGGGCTGTTTGCCGGCGCCACCGCTGGGCTGGTCTATGTGACAGCCTTCCCGAATCGAGCGGTTATGGCGCGATATCTCCCTGAAATTGCCTGGGAAACAGAGGTGTGGGTAGCGGACGCGCCGTCACATCTGATTCATTTTAATGGCGAACGGTTTCTTGGCCCATACAATGTGTCTGAATAATGTGCCGCATCGGGAGGCGATTGCGTTGTCCCCCATTGCCGCCGGTGAGGATTCGCGTTAAAGGGTAAGTAACCCGCATCCTCGTAAGAGCCTACCAAAGAGCAAAGGTGTTTCAATGCGTACCATTGATGCAAATATGGTGACCGAAGCGGTCAAGGACATGGCCGTGGCCGCGGCCCATCATCTGGAGCCGGATATTCTCGATGGGCTGCTGGCGGCCCGGGACCGGGAGACTTCGCCCCTGGCGAAGAACGTCCTCGACCTGCTCCTGGTCAATGCCGACATTGCCAGCCGGGAGATGATTCCGGTCTGCCAGGATACCGGCATCTGCACGGTCTTCGTCACCCTGGGCCAGGAGGTGCGGGTGGCGGGCGACCTGCAGGCGGCGATCCAGGAGGGGGTGGGGCTGGGCTATGCGGAAGGGTATCTGCGCAAGTCGGTTTGCGACCCGGTGGAGCGGGTCAACACCGGTACCAATCTGCCGGCGGTGGTCCATGTGGAATTGGTGTCCGGCGAGGAATGCCGGATCGCCTTCCTGCCCAAGGGCTGCGGAAGTGAGAACATGAGCGGTCTCAGGATGCTGCCGCCGTCGGCCGGCATCCCCGGGGCCATGGATTATATCGTCGAGACGGTGGTCAAGGCCGGGCCCAATCCCTGCCCCCCCCTGGTGGTGGGGGTGGGCATCGGCGGCACCTTTGAGCGGGCCGCGTTCATGGCCAAGAAGGTCCTGCTTCGTCCCGTGGGCGAGCCGAGCACCCGCGAGGATGTTGCCCGCATCGAGGCCGAGTTGCTCGCCCGGATCAACGAGCAGGGCCGGGGGGTGCTTGGCCTGGGGGGCTGCAATACCGCCCTGGCCGTGCACGTGGACACCTTCCCGACCCACATCGCCAGCCTGCCGGTGGCAGTCAATATCCAGTGCCACTCCCACCGGCACAAGCAGGTTATTCTGTAGGCGGAAGGCTGTCAGGCTGAAGACTGTTAGATTGAAGACCGACGGCGGAAGAATATTGACGACCAGGGGTGGAACAAGTGATGCAAAATTCATTCAGCCTGTAACCTAACCACCTAAACCCCTAAACCCCTAACCATTTAATTGCCATGTCTCTTCTTCGCTCGCCCCTCAATCTTGCTGATTTCAAAGCGGTCTCGCTGCCGCTCACCGATGACGTTTCGGCCGAACTGCACGCCGGCGACCTGGTGCTTTTGACCGGCACCCTGTATACCGGCCGCGACCAGACCCACCGCCGGCTCTGCGCCCTGCTGGACGAGGGGCGCGAACTGCCGGTGGACCTGGCCGGCCAGCTCCTCTACTATGTCGGGCCCAGTCCGGCCCGGCCCGGCCGGGTCATCGGCGCGGCCGGACCCACCACCAGCTATCGGATGGATGCCTATACCCCCCGGCTCCTTGAACTCGGCCTGAAGGCCACCCTGGGCAAGGGGGCAAGGACGCAGCCGGTCAGGGAGGCGATGCGGAAGCATGGCGCGCTGTATCTTGCCGCTTTCGGCGGCGCCGGCGCTCTGCTTTCCCAGTGCGTCAAAGCGGTTGAGCTGGTGGCCTTTGCCGACGCCGGCCCGGAGGCCATGTTCCGCTTCGAGGTATGCGATTTCCCGGCGGTGGTGATCAACGACCTCGAAGGGCGCGATTATTATGAGGAGATTGCCCGGCACAGCGAGTGACGGCGATCGTGGCCTCGGCATCTCGCATCTGATTAAAATTGCAGCGGGTTGCAGCAGCTGATGCTCTGATGTCTGACTTTTGTCTTGTTATTAATTATTGACGAAAGCCCTTTCCAGTGGCATTGTTGATGATTATTGTTTCGCAATAACCTGGTAAGTTGCTGAAATCTCAGTGGCGGATGCCTTGTATTTTGAGTTTTTGCAATGTTATCAAGATGTTATCCTTTGACCAATCTGAACAACGTTTTCCCCGCTTTGCGTCCTCCCCGGCGGGAATTTCCAGGTGATTTGCCATGAAGAAAACACAATACCTGATAATGGTTGCGGTGCTGGTTGTTGCGCAGGCGTTTGCCTCCTCCGCCTCGGCGGATCTCGGGTTCATGCGGATCAATCTCATCGAAAATGAATTGCAGATCAGGACGCCGGAGGCGGGCGAGTGGTCATATGCCGCCATCAACACCCCCCTGGACGTGGGTGATGAGTTGTGGGTTCCGCAGGGCGGAAGAGCGGAGTTGCAGCTGAACAACGGTTCCTATATCAGGCTTGACGGCAACTCGGCCTTGCAGATCCTGTCCATGGATCAGGATTCCTCCCAGTTGTATCTGCCCCAGGGTAATGCCTATATTTATTACGATGCCCCCAGGGGCAGCGTCATCCAGATCGATACCCCCGACGCCTCGACCCGTGCCTTTGATCGGGCGGTCTTCAGCATCGGCATATCTTCATCCTACACCGATGTGCGCGTCCACAAGGGATACGTGCTGACCGAAAACCGGATCGGCGAGATCAGGGTCAACGCCGGTAATATGGTTTCCCTCGGCCAGGATACGAATGGCGAAATCGGACCCCTCGGCTATGCCAGTGACTGGGAGAGGTGGAATCACGGACGGGACGAGAGGCTGTATGATGCCCGGCGCTCGCAGAGCGTTCGCTACCTGCCTTCGGAACTGCGGACCTATTATTCTGATTTCGACAATCACGGCCGATGGGTTCATGCCCCTGACTATGGCTATGTCTGGACGCCCACCACCTATATCAGCGCGAGCTGGACTCCCTACCGGCACGGCCGCTGGATCTGGCGCGGCGGCGATTACGTTTGGCTCGCGTACGAGCCCTGGGGGTGGGCTCCCTATCATTACGGCCGATGGGCTTTTGTGGTCAATGTCGGCTGGTGCTGGGTTCCGCCGCTTCCCGGCTCGGTGTACTGGGGGCCGGGGTATGTCGGCTGGATTCGGACCATGGATTATGTGGGATGGGTGCCCCTGGCTCCCGGGGAAATCTATTATGGTCGCGGCCATTATGGCCGGCACAGCGTCAACATTGTCAATGTCAATATCAACGAGGTCCATTTTACCAATGTGTACCGGAATGTTCATGTCCATAACGGATCGATTCTGGTCAAGCATCAGGCTTTTCGCAGCGGTGTGTATGAGAGCGGGCTGGTGGATGCCAACATCCGCGACAAGGTCTTTACCAGAAACAATATGATTCCCGGGCCCCCGGATGTTAAACCGGCAAGGAAGGGGCTGTTGGTGGGCGGCAGGGAGATCCCCGGGGACAAGCGGCCGCCGCAACCTCTCCGGCTCCAGAAGGATATCGGGTCCAAAAAAATGCTCCGCCTGGTCAAGGAGCCCAATCAGTCGGTTTTCAGGCCCGGACAGGGGCCGGCAAGCCTTCCCTTGAAAAAGGTTGGCAAGGCGCGTCCCGCGGGTCAGGGAAAGCCTGCTCTTGAAAAGATTCAGCATGATTTGTCCCGGCCGGTGCAGCCGATGACCCAGCCGCGCCCGGTGCAGCCGCGGGACAGGGAACAGCCGCGCGGACCGATGGACGCGGGCAAGGGCCGTGGCGACGACAGCCGCAAACAGTTCCAGCCGCCCCCGCCATCCCGGCCGGTGCAGCCGATGGCCCAGCCGCGCCCGGTACAGCCGCGGGACAGGGAACAGCCGCGCGGACCGATGGACGCGGGCAAGGGGCGTGGCGACGACAGCCGCAAGCAGTTCCAGCCGCCCCCGCCATCCCGGCCGGTGCAGCCGATGGCCCAGCCACGTCCGGTGCAGCCGCGGGACAGGGAACAGCCGCACGGACCGATGATGGACGCGGGCAAGGGGCGTGGCGACGACAGCCGCAAGCAGTTCCAGCAGCCTCCGCCATCCCGGCCGGTACAGCCGATGACCCAGCCGCGTCCGGTCCAGCCGCAACCGCGAGAGGTGCCGGGTAAACCGGTTGAACCGCGGAAAGGAGCAAATGGAAAAAATGAGAAGGGGCAAGCGGAGCAGCCTGCGTTGCCCTTAGGGCAACAGCCGGCCCCGCCTCAGAGAAATGATTATAGAATAAAGGGACAGGCCAGGTAGCCAGGCAGGGCGGCGATGCTCTCTGCTGCCGGGAATTTTGCGATTAAAAAACGGCCAAAGGCGGCGGAAAACAGGCCGCGTGCACAAAAGCTGCTTTATTTGTCAATAAGCACTTAATGCCAGCGGGGGAGCAGCACCAGCAGCCAGATCGCCACCACATTGGCAAGGCTGATGAAAACGGCCGCCGAGCCGATGTCTTTGGCCCGGCCGGAGAGTTCGTGCTGTTCGCTGCCGATCCGGTCCACCACCGCTTCGATGGCGCTATTCAGGAGTTCGGTGATCAGGACCAGCGACAAGCTGCCTATGAGGAGTGCCCGCTCGGTTCCGGTCTCGCCGAGCCAGAGGGCGAGCGGGGCCAGCACCAGGCAGAGGCCGGCTTCCTGGCGGAAGGCGGCTTCATTGTGCAGGGCCGCCCGCAGCCCTGACATTGACCAGCCAAACGCCCGCCACACTCGCCGAAGCCCCTGGCCGCTGGCCTTTGCTCCCATCGTCGACTCTCCCTGTCCCCGCCGCCCGGACGGATTGCTTGATGCCCCCGCGCCTGCTCTCGGCCGCGATCATCCGATTTCGTGATGTTCTCAGAGCCTCTTTCAAAATGACCACCTGCTCCGATCGGCTAAAAATCTCCTGGACGGCGTCTTCCTTGTGAAATCGTCCTCACCGTAGCGCTGCTACGCTT
>QZJD01000024.1 GCA_003604995.1 Desulfobulbus sp.
CAGGCCGCGGGAGACATGACTAAATGGAGCCAAAAGGAGAACAGGAGGATACTACAAGGAGTAAACAGGGCACGACGATTCATTGTCTACCTCATTCCGAGTTTGGATAAGATTGATGAGATGCGGAAACGCAAAACATTGAGCATCCGCCACTGAAATTTCAGCTAGTTAAAAAACCTACCGGCAGCGGTTCCCTTTTTTGCGGAACCGACAAAATTGACAGTCTCTCTTGCAAAGGGTGATTTCCCGCCCCGGAAGGCAGTTCATGCAGATAAACACCATGACCGATTGTTCTGTTTTCTGATCGTTGCACCATGAGGGCTGCGACCACCCGGCAAAGGACTCCTCATTCACCGTTCGGGTCAATAAATTCCTTTCTCTTGCCGCGAAGCTGGAGATAGCCGTTACGAAAGGAGATATAGGGGTCAAACAGCACATCCTTCAGCTCCTCGTACTCTCCCAGGTGCATGGAGAGTGAGTTGGTCGCCTTGCCGGCATAGACGGAGCCCTTCACATACACGTCATCGGTCCAGGTATAATACGGGGTCATGCCAAAACCGTCGATGACCGTACCGGTGAAATCCCGCAAGGTGGATGAGCCGTGCAGAGGGACGACAAGATAGAAGCCGTCGCCGACTCCCCAGCGGGCGAAGGTGCCGCCCATGGTCGCCCGCACCGGGGGAATCCGGAATTCCCGCTCAGCGGGATCGCCGAGGCCGTAGACGCCCAGGGTGGAGTTGATGGCAAAGCGAAGAACGACGTTACCTGCATCGGTGAACCGCCCCTGCAACAGGGTGTTCAGCAAACGAACCGGTTCCGCCAGATTCCAGAAAAAATTCTCGATGCAGCCGCGCAGATCCCAGGGAACGACCTGATCATAGACAGTGGCCACCGGCTCCATGAGCCAGATATACATTTTGTCATTGAATTGAAATACGACCCGATTAATAGGTTCCAGGGGGTCATTGATTTCGGTTATCCCGTCGTTGTTTTCATAGAATTCGTCGCTCAGGTAATCGGCCCTGGCAGCGGCATTGGCCACGGATAAAATAGGCGGGACAAAGATCATCGCCCCCTGCATGCAGATGGCAACGAAAAAAACAAGTATTCGTCTGTAGGCGCTCACGACCGCTTACCCAATAATAATTAGTCAACCTTGCCGAAGGCAAACTTGGAGATCAACGACTCAAGGTCCAGGGCGGATTCAGTATCGGTGATGGTTTCGCCATCATTGAAGACCGTTTCATCACCGCCCAGGGAAATCTGGATGAATTTGTCGCCGATGATGCCCTGCGATTTGACCGAGGCAATGGAATCCACCGGTATCTCCACCTCCCGGTTCAACTGCATGGTGATTACGGCATAGGCCTGATCGTTCAACGCCAGCTCCTTGACGGTGCCGATCTTAACCCCGGAAACCTGAACATCTGCGCCGGCCTTGACCCCTGAGATATTATTGAATTCGCCGTACAGAATATAGGAGTGACGGTCGGCCAGCCAGGGGACTTCGCCCAGCTGGAGGGCAAGCCAGCCCAGCGCCACAAAGCCGACGATGAGAAATATTCCGACGATGACATCGTTCATGCTGCTTTTCATGGATGTTCCCTGTCCTTTGTCCTTTCGTTGCAGAGGGTCATGGTGTTTGCGGCAAACTCCCTGATATACTGTTTCGTGGAAAATCGGATCTCTTCCGGCGAGGAAAAAACGTCGACTTCCCCTTTGTTCAGCAGCACGATCTGGTCGGCCAGGTCAAAAACCCTGGGGATATCATGGCTGACAATAACCGCCGTGTAACCGATTCGTTTCTGGGTCCGGGTAAAGAGATTATATATCTCGCCCGTCATAATGGGGTCCAGGCCGGTGGTGGGTTCATCAAAAAGAACTATTTCCGGATCCAGCTGCAGGGCGCGGGCCAGGCCGACCCTTTTTTTCATGCCGCCGCTGAGCTGGGCCGGGAACTTGTTTTCATGGCCGACCAGTTCCAGCTGCTCCAGGGTCGTCATCACCCGCTGTTCGATTTCATCATTTGCCAAACGCAGCCGCTCCCGAAGCGGCAGGGCAACGTTTTCAAACACGGTCAGCGAATCAAACAGGGCCGAGCCCTGAAACAGGACACCGAACTTGGTGCGGATATGCCGCAACGACTCCCCTCGCAATCGGGTGACATCCTTGCCGTCCACCAGGATCTGGCCGCTGTCCGGGGTCATCAGCCCGAGGACCAGTTTCAGGGTGACGCTCTTGCCCTGACCACTGCCGCCGGCAATCACCGTTGTCAACCCCCGGGGCACGCTGAAGCTTACCTTGTCGAGGACCGTATGCGGTCCCTTGCTCCCGGAAAACGATTTGGTCACCTCGACGAAACGGATCACCGCCTCGGCGCTCTCCCCGGCTGTAGTCCCATGCGGCGCGCTCATAGCAGGATCGCGGTCAACAGGTAGTCAAAGATCAGAATGGCGATGGAGGAAAAGACCACCGCCTGGGTGGTGACCCGGCTCACGCTTTCCGCGCCGAAGCCCGCTCCCCTGATGGACTGGACGAAATAGCCGCGGCCGCTGCAGATCCAGACCAGCAGCAGAGCAAAGACAAAGGATTTGATGATCCCGAGATTGATGTCATGATTGGTGACGCTCCGCTCCATACCGCTGTAAAACGCACCGGGATTCACCCCCATGAGCGTGACTCCGGCCAGATAGCCGCCAAAAATTCCGACGATATCGAACATGGCGGTGAGCAGGGGAACGGAGATCAACGTGGCCAGGAACTTGGGGGAAATAAGAAAGCGGAACGGATCAATGGCCATGCATTCCAGGGCATCGATCTGTTCGGAAATACGCATGATCCCGATCTCGGCGCACATGGCGGAACCGGCCCGGCCGGTCACCATGAGCGCGGTCAGGATCGGCCCGAGTTCCATGATCAGGGTCAAGGATACCGCGGAACCGAGCATTCCCTCGGCGCCGAACTTATTCAGGGAATAATAGCCTTGCAGGCCGAGGACCATCCCCGACGAGAGCGCGGTAAAGAATATGACGGCCACTGAACCGGTGCCGATGAAATTGAGTTGTTTGACCAGTTCCCGGAACCGGAACGGATGGCGGAATATTCCGATCAGGGCGCGGAACAGGAAAACACCCATCCGGCCCAGATCGGCGACGATGTACCCGGCGTAATCACCCAGTGCGGCAACATGCCGGAACAGGGCGGGAAGTGCATTTGTGGAGGTCTGCTGAGACAATTCAATCACCGATCAACGAGTCAGGGGCACTGACCAACTGAATAATCCACCAAAAAGGAACAACACTGAACATCCGCCCCTGCGATTTCAACAACGTACAAAATTTGTTGAACCCGCAAAAACATAAAAATACGCCGCCGATGGCTAAGCACAAAAGTTCGATATACAGGTAAGCGAACAGAGTGAGACTCCGAGGCGTGGTGGTGTCGGCCACGCGCAGACGTACACAGTGTACGTCGGGCATTGGCCGAACCCGCCACAACGCAGTAGATCGGACTTTTTGCGACGCCATCAAGGTCTGCCGGTGTCAGCTTTACGTGTTTTGCGAAACTGAAAACTATGTTGTTTACCATATCCAGGCCGGAATGGTCATTTTTTTTTTTACGTTTTCCCGGGAGGAGGTCACGAAAAATGGTCATAGCCGTTATACGAGATATCCACCTCAACGTTCCCGGATCCGTCCTGACCCGGCCGGATCAAACGAACCCCCGGACGTTCGTCAAAGACTCCCACCGGGGTAACCTGAACGCCGGTCTCCGCGCCCAGGGCAAGGATCCCTTGCTCATCGGCAGGCGAAGCGGCAAAGGCAAGCTCATAATCCTCGCCGCCGGCAACCATCCAGGCCAAAGGATCCCGGCCCTGGAGCTGCGCAGCCTCCAGCAGGATCGGCAGGGCCGGCAGGCGGGCGGGATCAATGGTCACCCCGATCCCGCTTTGCCGGCACAGGTGGGCCAGATCCGTGGCCAGGCCGTCGGACAGATCCATCATCGCCTGGACCAGTCCGGCCTCGACAAGGCGGCGGCCGAGTTCAAGGCGGGGGACCGGGTCGAGGTGCGCCGCAACCAGCTCCCGCAGCCGCGCCTCCTCCGCCCTGCCCTGTCGGCAAAGCTCCAGGCCGGCGGCGGCATTGCCCAGGGAGCCACTGACCCAGAGGGTATCCCCCGGACGCGCTCCCCGACGCAACGCCACCTGGTCGGTATCCATTTCGCCGACCAGGGTGAGGGTGATAACAATGCCGGCAGGACTGCGGACGGTATCGCCGCCGGCGAGCAGACAGCCGAATTCCCGGCAGGCCTCGGCCAGCCCGCCGGAAAATTCCACCAGCCATTGCTCGGAAAATCCGGGCGGCAACCCCAGGGAGAGAAAGGCAAAAACCGGCCTGCCGCCCATGGCCGCGACATCGCTGATATTGACCGCCACGCTCTTGCGGCCGAGCAGTGCGGCCGGATGCCATGCCCGATCAAAGTGCACCCCTTCGACCAGGGTATCCATGGTCACCAGCCAGACCTGCCGGCTGTCTTTTCTGATGACGGCGCAGTCATCGCCGATCCCGACCAGCAGGTCGTCGCTGCCCCCGGCCGTTTGCCTGGCCAGCAATTCGATGATCTCCCGCTCCTTCATAGCTCGCCAAATTCCTCCGGGTAAAGCGTGGGCAGCTGTTCGGCAAGGAACCGCCTGACCTCCTGGCCGTCACCGCACTGCAACGTCCGGTTGCCCAGTTTGTCCAACTGTCGGCTGCAGGAGCCGCGCAGCAGCCGCTTCACAAACGGCAGGGCCGAGGGGCGCATGCTCAGCTCATCCAGACCAAGCCCGAGGAGAACCGAGGCGGTCATGACGTCCCCGGCCATCTCTCCGCACAGCGCCACCTCGATACCGCCGGCATGGCCGGCATCCACCGTCTGTTTGATCAAACGAAGAACAGCGGGATGCAGAGGATCATACAGTTTGGCGACCTGTTCGTTGCCCCGGTCGATGGCCAGAGTGTATTGAATCAAATCATTGGTGCCGATGCTGAAAAAATCCACATACCGGGCAAGGTTCGCCGCCATGACCACCGCACTGGGCACCTCCACCACCATGCCGATCCGCAGTCCTTCCGATACCGCGATGCCCTTGTTCAGCAAATCAGATCGTGCCTCATGCACCATGCCGAGAACCTTTTCCAACTCCTCCAGGGAGGAAATCATGGGAAAAAGGATCCGGAGCCTGCCGTGGACCGAAGCCCTGAGCATGGCCCGGATCTGGGTGAGAAAAATATCCGGCGCCCGCAGGGAAAAACGAATGGAACGAAGGCCGAGCGCGGGGTTGCGTTCCGGGTCAAGACGCGGAAGGTTCGCCGCCATGCGCTCTACAAACTTGTCGCCGCCCATATCCAGGGTACGAATCGTAACCGGCAGGGGATCAAGGGTCGCGAGCAGCCTGCTGTAGATGCGATACAACGATTCCTCGTCCGGCAGGCATTCACCGGCAAAGTAGTCAAATTCACTGCGGAACAGGCCAATGCCCTCGGCCCCGTATTTCATGACCGCCGGAAGCTCTGATGCGGTTTCGATATTGGCGCTGAGCCTGACCCTCCTGCCGTCCATGGTTTCGGGACTGAGATGAATATAAAAGGCGATTTCCTCGGTGAATGCCTGATGCTGCCGACGGTATTCAAGATGCTGACGCTGCTGATCCCGGGTGGGATGGAGATGGACCCGCCCGGAATACCCGTCCAGGATCACCTGGTCGCCGGTGGCGCACTGGCTGGTGATCTGCTCCAGGCCGACCACCGCCGGAATATCCATGGAACGGGCGACAATGGCGGAATGCGAGGTCACGCCACCGGACTCGGCGATAAAGCCGAGTATTCGATCGGAGCGCATCCGCATCACGTCTTCCGGAGAAAAATCATGGGCGACCAGGATGACCTGTTCGCCCGTATCGGCCAGGGGCTTGTCCTGATCGCCGGAAAGAATGGAAAAAACCCGGTCGGCGGCGTATTTCACATCCGTGTATCTGGCGCGGATATACGGATCGGCAATCGCTTCGAACTTCTTTTTGACATTACCCAGAGCCTGGGCCAGCGCCCATTCGGCGTTGACCTGCTGCTCCCGGATGATGTCAATGGTGCGATCCACGATCATCCGGTCACGGATCATCAGGATATGGCTGTCGATGATCGACAGCGCGTCGGCCAGATCCTCGGCGAACTGGTTGCGCAGCATGACCAGATCGGCTTCCACCCTGGCCACCGCGTCGCGGAACCTGGTAATCTCGCGGGGGATCTGTCTGCGTGACAGACGACGCCAGGCGGCACGCCGGGTGCGTCGCCGGATGACCAGGGCACTGCCCACGACAATTCCCGGGGAAGCCGCTATACCATGCAGGCTCAGCGCCCTTTCCGTGCCGGTTTTCTGCTTGCCGGGTTTGTCGCTCATGATTCGTCCTGGGCGGTCAGGACAAGCCGCACCGCGGCCATGGCCGGTTCAACCGCTCCACGCTCGCCCTCGATCCGGACCGTCACCTTCGACCCGCAGACCAGGGCCAGGCCGAGAACGTCAAGGATGGAAGCGGCGTCAATACAGTCAGGGCCGTGGATAATCCGCAACCCAACATGGTGCTCCCTGGCGATCATCGCCAGACGGGTGGCAACCCGGCTGTGGACGCCACGCGCGTTGGTCACCGTGATTTTCTTTTCCAAAACCTTCATCGAGGTTCAGCAATATTGAAGACCAGCCTGTCACGCGGCAAGGCTACAGGATCATTTGACCCGCCGGAACGGCGTAATTTTTTCGGACGGGCCAGGGGCCACATCACCCTCCGCGGCCCCGGCCAGTGGCGCTTCCAGGCGCACCGCCTGCATGAACCGTTCATCGCCGCCCATGCTGAATATTTCCCGGCCGGTGAACTGCGCTTCTCTGAGCGTCCAGACAATAAGCTGGGGCGGCACGGTGAGCAGGTGCATGGTGATATGCCACCAGCTGTCCTTGCGGCTTTTGTCGAGCTCTATACCTTCGACCCGTGCGTACACGAGCATCCTCGGATTCTCGGCGGCGATCAGGACCAGATCGCCCGGGGCGGTGCTGTCCTTGAACGGTACGTGTTTTCTCAGTTCCGTGACCAGTTCCTGCATCATTTCTTTTCCTCGTCCGTTGGTACCGCGAAAATCAGGGCCGACTCCGCTCCCCATTCGGAGGGTCGGGCGAGCAGCCGTGAACTCCCGGCCGCAAACATCTTCATGCCGTCCAAGAACGGTACAATCACCAGTTTAACCAGGGCGTTGACCCGATCACCTCGCTCCGGGTCCATCATGGCCAATACGGTTGCTCCCCAGACGACAATCTGGCGAAAACCGTCCAGAAATGCGGGACAGCTGACATAGGTGATCATGTTGTTCGGCTCCAGCAGGCCGACATCAGTCTGCCGGAAAAGCGGGCTTTCATTGAGCGGGGCGTCAGGGGCCGCCAGACCCCGGACAAGCTGATCAGGGCTGTCGGCAAAATGGAGATACCCGTCCCGGAAGGTCCAGGACGGCTGCAACAGGCCACCCGCCAGGATCAGCGTCTGAATGCGGCCCCAGGCAAACTCCCTGCTGCGCAATTCCTTTTCCGCAAAAAGCGCATCGAATGCCCGGTCAAGCCGCTCTTGATCCCGAACCGCCAGGCGTCCGTTGAAGCGCGGCAGGGGGAACATGCCATTGCCCCGTATGCCGGTAACTGTAAGGCTGATCCTGCTGTCGAACAAGGCACAAAACTCCGGAATCGACAGGCCGGTCTTCCTGACCAGCCCATTCTCTCCCTGGTCAAGTATATTCCGCAACGGCTGAACTTTGCCCATTTCCTCAAGGAGCCTCGGCAAATCCAGCAGATTGGTCCAGAAATGATACAGCGAACTCGCCGGTGCCAGGGCAAGGGCGTCATCCGTGCGCGGCAGGGGCACCTCGGGCATGGTTGTGCCCGGGGCCGTTCCCAGGATTGAAGAACATTCAAGCCGATCCGGCACTGTTTCGCAGAAAAAGGCCGACGCCCGCAATGGCGCATCGTTCCCTGAATCTTGCTTGAGCCCCTTGGTCTCTTCCCAGCCGGCAACTCTTGAGATCAGGATGGGTAAATCCCTCGGATCTCCATAGACGAACAGCCGATCCTTCCCGTGCGCCCGCTTGCGCAAGGCCAGGTAACTGGAGTTGTCGAGCAGCCGATCAGGTCCCGCTGCCGGTTCATTTTCCGCCAGATCAAGACATCGTCGCAAGGTGTTCGCGGAAAAAGAGGCGAGGAAAAGACCCTTGCCCACCGAGACGGACAGCGCCACGCCCTCCTCAAAAAAAT
This sequence comes from Desulfobulbus sp., assembly GCA_003604995.1. Classification (GTDB taxonomy): domain Bacteria; phylum Desulfobacterota; class Desulfobulbia; order Desulfobulbales; family Desulfobulbaceae; genus UBA10518. The sequence goes on from QZJD01000024.1 coordinate 8,323, forward strand.
AGGTGCGAAGCTCCCTGCCGTGATATATTTCCTTCTCCTGACGCGTCTCATGGGTCAGAAGAGGCGTCAGCAAGGCCAAGGCTTCCGTACGATGCCGGGGCCGGCTGATGAACACCAGTGATTCCAAGGGCCGATTGTTGACGCCCTCCCCGCTCGCCGCCGGCAGCAGGGCAAGCAGCGCCTGTCGGCCAAAAACCTCCCTGAACACCGGACCGGCCAGAAAGGCTTCAATCTTATCCGCCTCTTCCTGGAAGTCGGCGGCTTCGTCCTCGCTCCTGCCCCATCGCCGAAGCAGCTCGTCCCAGCGAATGGCGGCAAGGCGCTCTCCTAGCCTGGACTGACGGAAATCCTCATAAAAGGTAACCGGCTCCCGCAGATCGATGAGAAACTGCGTGTCCGCGGGCAGGAAATCCAGCGGATCTCCAGCAGGCTCCTTCCGGAGGATAAGACTTGAAAAGAGGCCCACCGCCAGCAGAACGGCGGCGACCACCAGAGCGATTCGTGTGCGGGTCATCAGGAGTGTTCCGGGACGCAGGTCCCTGCTGAAGGAATCCATTTCCGCAGGAGCCGATACAGCTCGGCGCGGTTAACCGGCTTGGGAAGATACTCATCCATGCCGGCGGCAAGGCACCGTTCCCGGTCCCCGTCCATAACACAAGCGGTCAGGGCGATGACCGCCACATGACCGCCCCGTTCGGCCTCTTCCCGCCTGATCTGCTGCACGGCCTCATAGCCGTCCATTTCCGGCATCTGCAAATCCATCAGTATACAGGAAAAATTTCCTTTGCGCCAGGCCTGCACCGCATCCCGACCGTTGCCCACCGTGGTGACCGCAAGACCAAGATGCTCGAGGAGCGTAATGATCAGAGTGGTATTGATGAAATCGTCTTCCGCAAGCAGTACATGGCCCGGCAGGGTTGACGATGGTCCGCAGTCCCTCGCGGCCGGGGCTTTGGCGTCTTGAGCAACCGGAGGACGACCTGCCCGGGAAAAGGAGACAACGAACCAGAATCGGGCTCCGCGTTCTTCCCTGTTTTCTACTTTGATCCTGCCGCCCATGAGCTGCACAATGCGCTGCGATATCGGCAAGCCGAGTCCTGTGCCGCCATATCTGCGGGAATGCGAGGAATCGGCCTGCACAAAGGCTTCAAAAATCGCCTCCTGCTGCCCAGGATCCACGCCGATGCCGGTGTCGACTACCTCGAAGAGCACCCGGACTTCATCCGGGCCGGCTGACTCCTGAAGGGTTACCCGAACGGTTACCGATCCCTGCTCAGTGAACTTCAGCCCGTTGCCGATCAGGTTAAATAACACCTGCATGAGGCGCTGGTCATCACCGTTCAACAGATCCGGCAGCTGTTCATCGATCACCAGGTCCAGCCCCACGCCCTTCCGTTTCGCCTGCACGGAAAAACTGCCGATTACCTCATACAGAAGTTCCCGCAGGGAGAAGGGGCCCACATCCAGGGCATGATGCTCGCTTTCGTGCCGGGAAAATTCGAGGATATCATTGATGATCTTCATCAGCCGCACGGCCGAGGCATGGATCAGAGCCAGCTTGCCTTTTTGCTCGCCCTCATCTTCTCTGGAGAGTAAGAATTCGCTCAGCCCGATTATTCCGTTCATCGGTGTTCGAATCTCATGGCTCATATTGGCCAGAAAATCGCTTTTCGCCCGGCTGGCGATTTCAGCGGCGGCACGGGCCTGCTCAAGCTCCTGTTCCGCCCTCTTGCGCTCCCTGATATCCTCCACGACCCAGACCACCCCATGGGCAAGATTGTCTTGATCAATAGCCCTGCCGCTCAATGAGCAGGGAATCAGGGTTCCGTCCTTGCGCCGCAGCAGGTATTCGATATGTTCCAGGTCCCGTCGGGCCAGTTGCCTGGCGTAGGCCTGCACAAATCTGCGGAACGACCGCCGACTGGAAAAGAAACGACGGACCTTCGCCCCCACGACCTCGGCTTCGCTGTACCCCAGAATGGCGCACAACTTGGCGTTCACACTGCTGACCCGGCCGTTGCGCACCAGAAGGATCCCCACCAGGCTTGCGGCGAGGATTGTTTCCAGCTCCCGCATGGTGGCCAGACGCGAGTCCTCCGCCCGCCTGTTCCTCTCTCGACCCAACCGAACCTCCTCGGTGAGCAGTTCCTCCTTGTAGGCGTGGAGAAAGGCCAGAATAATGACGAATCCGGCAAGAAAGACAAAGGAATTCGCCAGGAAGACCGGCAGAAAAGGATATCGGTAGAGCTGCAGGGTGGCAATCCGCCAGCCCGGGAGATCCGTGGCCGCAAAATCGACCCGGTGGCGAAGGCCGTTATAACGGATCAGCTCCTGATCAAGAAAAAAGGGCATGGGCGCGAGGGGGCGGTCGCTGAACTGGCGGGTCTCCCGCAGGCGGGCACGCTGTTTTTCGCTTAACGGCAGAGCCGCGCAAAAGAGCCACTCCGGCCTGGTTGTCGAAAAAACGATGCCGTCCGGTGAAAGCAGCAGAACGTCATAGGGCTTTGCGCTGTTGACATAGTAATCGATAAAATCCAGGGGAGCCTTGATGACCAGTACGCCCAGAGGTTCTTGCCGGTCGCCGCTGAAGATCGGTTCGCTGAAATACAGGCCCCGCTCGCCGGTGGTGATCCCGAGACCGGCATACTGAACTGATTGTCCGGCCATGGCCTGAAGAAAATAGGGGCGGAACCGGTAATTATTGCCGGCCAGGGACTTGCCGTCGTCATACGGAGTGCCCCCTACCACCGTTCCGTTCCGATCGAGCGCATATACCAGGGAAACGCCGAGGATCCCCTTGGCCATGGCCAGCTCTTCAAGCATATTCCCGTTGTCCGGCGGCTGGAGTCCCGCGAGAACGGAGAAGAGTTCGCTGGACTGGGCAATAAAGTTCGCGGCATCGGAAAAATGATGGAGAACAAAGGCGTTGACCTCACGGGCCAGATGGTCCGTTACGCTCTTTTGCCGAACGGCGGCGAAAGAGCGCGCGACAAAATCACAACCGATCGCAATCAGCAGAGAAAGGATGAGGGTAACAGAGAGGGTGAGCAAAATCCGTTTGCGCAACGGTTTGTTCCGCAAGACGCGGACCCTGGTTCCGGGAAGCGGATGGAAAAAACGCCCCAGCAAGGAGTCTTGCCGACCGGAATCGGCTTCAGTCCGGGACTTCATGGTCCTGCACGCTCCGTAGCAAGAAAAAAACATGCCCCCCCCTGGACGCCCTGGTTCAGATGGGGCATACCAGCTGGCCGAGTTTTTGGGTGAGTTTCATGTTTTCGCGGTAATCGACGGGAACGTCGATCACCACCAGGGTGTTGTCGGCAAAGGCCTGTTCAAGGACCGGCAAGAGTTCCGCCGCCGCTGCCACACGATAGCCCTTTGCGCCGAATGATTCGGCGTACCTGACAAAATCCGGATTGCCGAAATCCACCAGGCCGCTGCGGCCGAACCGCCGATCCTGGTGCCATTTGATCAGACCATAGCCGCCATCGTTCCAGATCATGATCACCACGGGAATCCCGTAGCGGAGCGCGGTTTCAATCTCCTGGGAGTTCATCATGAAGCCGGCATCGCCGGTAATGACCAGGACCCGTCGCTCGGGATGCACCAGCTTGGCGGCGATGCCCCCGGGCAGCCCGATACCCATGGCGGCAAACCCGTTGGAGATGATGCAGGTATTCGGACGCTCGCAGGGGTAAAGCCGGGCGATCCACATCTTGTGTGCGCCCACGTCGGAAATCAGGATATCATGATCATCGAGGATCTTGCGGGTGTCATGCAGGATCCGCTGGGGTTTCAGGGGGAAGCTGTCATCCGTGCTGCTGCCGGACAGTTCATCAATAATATGCTTTCTGAGGACTGAGACCCCCTGGACCGGCTCCCGGCGGACCAGACGGGCAATACCCTGCAACGATGCACCGATGTCCCCGGTCAGGCTCACTTCAGGAATGTAACGGGCATCGATCTCAGCGTCAATATGGTCGATATGGATGATCTTCTTGTCGCCCCGTGGATGCCACAGATACGGATGGTATTCGACCATGTCGAAGCCCACGCAGATGACGAGGTCGGCGCGATCAAAACCGCAGGCCACGAGGTCATGGGCCTGCAGGCCTATGGCTCCGAGACAGAGTGGATGCGAAAAAGGCATGATGCCCTTGGCCATGAAGGTGGTGGCTACGGGCACGCCGAGCTTTTCCGCGAAATCAACCAGTGCGCCGCCGGCCCGGGCACGCACCACGCCGTTGCCGGCCAGAATGATCGGAAAAGCGGCATCGGCAATAACCTGCGTGGCCTTTTCGATCTTTTCCGCCCTGGGCCGGGGCGGCTGCGGCCATTGGACCCGCAATGGGACATTTTCATCGGAAACCGGCATTGCCGCGATATTTTCAGGGAAGGAGATAAAGGCGCCCCCGGGCTTTTCCGCCAGGGCCACCTTAAAGGCTTTGCGCACCACCTCAGGTACGATTTCCGGTTCCAGGACCGCTACGCTGTACTTTGCCACAGGCGCAAACAAATTGACCAGATCCACCACCTGATGACTTTCCTTGTGCATGCGGGTGGTTCCGCCCTGGCCGGCCAGGGCGACAATGGGCGCATGATCCATGTTGGCGTCGGCAAAGCCGGTGAGGAGGTTGGTGGCCCCGGGCCCCAGCGTGGCAAGACACACACCGGGTCTGCCGGTCAGACGGCCGTACATGTCCGCCATAAACGCGGCGGCCTGTTCATGCCGGACGGTGATGAATCTGATGGGGCTGTCCAGGAGGGCGTCAACAACGTGGAGAATTTCTTCGCCCGGAATACCGAAAATATACTCAACCCCTTCGTTTTCCAGACAACTGACGAAAAGTCGCGCAGCAGTGATCATAGTGTCCCTGAGCTGAATTCATGTAAAAAATGATGGCTCAGGATATCCCAGCGGCCGCCTTTTTGTTAAGTCTTTTTTGTCGACACCTCTGATCCCCTGACAGGATCTTTGTTAAGCAACAACTCCGTACCCGCGAAGATGGCACGAAGCCGTCACGGAATCAGAAAAATGGCAAAAGGGACCGTTTACGGTTTACGGCCCCTTTTGATCTGGAACACATCTACGGGATCGTTTCCGGTTGACGGGGCGACAACTCCACCCAATCTACTGCACGGAATCAAAGTTGGCGATCCGATCCGTATGCTCCCAGTACTTGAATTTTTCCTTCAGCCCTTTGCCGCGGGCCAAATTCACGGTGCCGGCCTCTTCGATGACCTTCTGTCCCTCGGGCGACAGGGCAAAATCGATGAACTTCATCACCTCGGCATGATTGGGTGAATCAGGATTCACGGCCAGGTAAAGCGGCCGGAAGTACGGGTAGGCTCCGGAGGCAATGTTGTCCATGGTTGCCTCCATGCCATTGACCTTCAGAATCTTCAGATTCTTGCCGTCCTGGACCCTTCTTTTCGCACTGCTCACCCCGGTGATGCCGAAGGCAATCCTGTCCACGGTGATCTTGTTCTCCAGGGGGCCGGTGTCAGGAACGCGCAGGGCGGTCGGCGTATATTCGGTGTTCATGTCCTCAAAAATCATTCGCAGGGACATGTAGCCGACACCGGAAATATGGCCTTCCCGGGCAACCACCAGGATGTTGGCATCGTTGCCTCCTACTTCCTTCCAGTTGGTGATACGACCGAGCAGAATGTCCTTGACCTGCTGGGTCGTCAGATCCGTGACCGGAGTTTCCTTGTTGACAATCGGAACCAGGGCATCCCAGCCCACCTGGTAGAGCACCACCTTTCCCTCCTCCGCCGGGAAATCATCGGGCTGGCTGGGCCGACAGGTTCCGCCCATGTCGGCCTCGCCGGAATTGGTGTCCCGGATACCCTTGGTGGCGCCGCCGCCGGACAGGGAGATAATCGTCCCGGATTTCTGCTGGTAGGCCGCGGCCAGTTCGGTCATGAAGGCCTGCCGGGTAATACCGCAACCGGTCCAGCGCAGCTTGGCCTGGGCCATGGCGCTGCCCGCCGTTATCAGCAGGGCCGCCAGGATCAGCGCAAAGTTGACCAGGGTTTTATTGGGTTGGATTGCCTGCATAACGTCTCCCTCCGGTTCATGGTACTGATGATGTTCTTAAATTTATATAATTTTACCATCGCCAGGGTTTTCCGGCAAGACGAGCCGGGCGTCCCAGACGTTTAACATACTCTTTTTCCGATTTTTTTTAAGACAAAAAAAATCATTGCCACGCCGTCGGCAAAGCACACATCGTAGTACCACCAGACCGTCTTCGCCCCACGGACGGCAAGGTATTACATTATCGATATCATCAATTTTTATGCCAAACCAAAACATCATCCCGTTTGGTCGTTTTAATCAAGCGATGAACTCTCTTCTGTCGCAGCCCTCGTGGTCCTATTGCCGTCAGGGCGATCCAGTGGTTTGTCATTGATAAAAAAAGCGGAACATCAAAGGATATTAAGATTTCTTGACCTGCATTAACAATTTCATTATTTTCTTTCGATTCCATTTTACTTTGGCTTATATTTTTTGATATATTAAAAATCAGACAAATCCATTGGTCGCAGCCAGCCTCAATTTTCCGCGACCCGTTGACTGCGTCTTCAGCATAGGTGTACCCAATCCCGATTTTCCTGGAATTAAGCCGAATCTCAGGAAAAACCGCGCAAGGCGGGGCAACGGGAGATTTTGAAATGACCAGATTTCTTCCCCCTTTGAACAAGGAGGATTACGAGCGACTCAAGGACACGGACCGGTAACACCATTGCCGGTCCCCCCTGCCCTTGCGTCACGGGAACCCCTCACCTTCCCACCCGGAAAGGAAGCTGTCAGCATGCCCGTCCGAAAGCCCATTCGGATGAAACCCAAAGCACTTCATGGAGGTAAATTATGAACAAGCAATGGAAAATGATTGTCGTCGCGGCCCTGGCCGTATTTGCCTGCGCAACCGTTCAGGCGCAGGAAACCATAACCACCGCGGGCTCCAGCACCATCCGCCCGATTGTCGACGCGTCCGCCAAGGCCTTCAAGGTCACCCACCCCAAGGTTAACTTCGTCGTCGGCGGCGGCGGCAGCAGTCACGGGGTCAAGGCCGCCGGCACCGGCGAGGTCATGCTCGGCCAGTGCTCCCGCTTTGTCAAGGAACAGGAGATGAAGGAGTATCCCGACCTCGTTCCTTTCAAAATCGGCCTCGACGGGGTAGCGGTCATTGTCAACGCCGACAACGGCCTGCCCGCCATCAGCAAGGAACAGGTCCGCGACATCTATACCGGCAAGGTAACCAACTGGAAGGAACTGGGCGGCAAGGATGCCCCCATCTTTCTCGTTACCAAGGAAGAAGGACGCTCCACCCTGGAGCTGTTCCTTGAATATTTTGAGCTTGAATCCAAGGAACTCGACGAGAACGGCAAGAAAGTGACCGTCCACCGGAAAAAAGGAGATCCGGAATTCAGCACGGTCAGGGCCCAGATCATCGGGGACAACAAGGAAGCCATTGCCGCGGTCGCCACCAAGCCCGACGCCATTGCGTATGTGTCCGTGGGCACGGCCCAGGAAATAGCCAAAAGGGGCGCCAAAATCCACCTTCTGACCCTGGACGGCGTTCCCGCCACCATCGAGAACGTGGGCAACGAAACCTATCCCTTCCGCCGACCCCTGCATGTGGTGACTAAAGGCGAGCCCCAGGGCACATTGAAGGAGTTCGTGGATTTCATGCTCAGCGAAGAAGGGCAAAAAATTGTTCAGTCACTTGAGTTCATCAGAGTAAACTGATATATTTACTCAGAAACTCCCTCCGCCGGGCACAACTGCCCGGTGGAGGGGTCATGCATGCCGACCTCAGGGCTTCGCGTGCTGCCCCAACTCTAACCTGAAGGGTGTCCGATGTCAGTCTTTCGCTCCCAGAGCCTGCGAACCCGGCTCATGATTCCCATCTCCAGCGTGGTGATCGCGATCATCGCCCTGATCAGTCTGGTACTCATCCTCAGCGAGAAAAAGTCCTTTACCAATGTTACCGCCAGCGTTTCCACCCAGGCCGATGTGGTCAAAATGAGCCTGCAGGAGGACCTGCGCGGCATCGGCGACCGGGAGGTTCAGCGCACCGAAGCCTCGCTGAAAACCAAGGCGGAAAGCATGGCCAGCCTGGTCGCCGGGCTGGCCCCCACCGTCATCCTCACCTTTGATTTTGACGTCCTGGACAACTATTGCCGGGCACTGGCCAGGGATCCGGACATTCTCCTGGCCTATGTGATCAGTGTAGATGGCGACATCCTGACCTCCTTCCGCAATGAACAGGATGAAACCCTGCGCGGCCTGGTCCCGGACATCGACAAGATGACCGTCAAGGAGGTCGTGGCATCGCTCCAAACGAACGAGTCGGTCTTCAGCGTCGAGCAGCAGATCAACCAGGACGGCATTCCCCTGGGTCATATCGAGCTCTTTGTGTCCCGGGAAGTGATCAAGGAGCAGACCGAGATCACCAACGATGCCTTCAGCAAGATCGTCGACAAGGTTGATACCGCCTTTGTCACCCTGATCAGGGGCGTGAGTGAACAAGTGCGGAAATCCATGCTCAACAGCGCCTGGCAGGCGGTAGCCACCGGCATTGTCGGCATAATTATTCTGACCCTTTCCGTGGCCTTTCTTATCGACCGGTTGATCATCAGGCCGATTTCCAGCGTTATGCACATTATCGGCGAAATGGCCATGGGCCACCTGTCGGAGCGGCTGCGGCTCAAGCGCGATGACGAGATCGGCAAAATGTCCGACAGTATCGACTCCCTCTGCGACACCCTTGAGCAGGAGGTACTCGGCGCCCTGAGCAAGCTCGCCGACGGCGATCTCCGCTTCCAGGTAACACCAAAGGATGCGCAGGACGCCCTGGGCAATGCCTTGCAGAAGATGTCCGCCAATCTGACCGCGACCATCCAGCAGATCCAGCACAACTCATCGATTCTCGCCAGTTCTTCGGAAGAGATGTCCGCCATTTCCTCCCAGCTGGCGGCCAGTTCGGAGCAGTCTACCGCCCAGGCCGCCAATGTCGCGGCCTCCACCGAAGAGATCAATGTCAGTTCCCACGACATCAAGCTCATCGCTGAAAAAATGTCAGAAAACATGCAACGCCTGGCCGATGTCACCAAAAAAATCGCCGAGGAAGTCGAAGAAATCGGCAGCAAGGCCATGGAGGGATCAAATATCAGCGGAAAAGCCCTTGAGATGGTGACCAACGCCAACAACACTATTCTTTCCCTGCAAGAGGCGGCCGGTCAGATCGGGATCACCACCGCAACCATTGAAGAGATCACGGAACAAACAAAACTCCTCGCGCTGAACGCCACCATTGAAGCAGCCAGGGCCGGCGATGCCGGCAAGGGTTTCGCGGTGGTCGCCGGCGAGGTCAAGGAACTGGCCAAGCAGAGCGCCGATGCCGCGGAAAACATCTCCGGGTTGATCAAAGACGTTCAGGACAAGACCGAGAACGCGGCCAAGGCGATTGTCGAGGTTTCCGGGATCATCAAACAGCTCAACGAGGCATCGCAGACCATCTCCACGGCGGTCAACAACCATTCCCAGGAAACGGACGGCATGCTCTCCATCGTCAATGAATCCAAGGTCGCCACCAATGAGGTCACCGACAGTATCGTCTCCCTGGCCTCCGGCGCCAACGAAGTAGCCGCCAATATCCAGGGGGTAAGCCAGGGCATGGAAGACAGCAGCAGAGGTATACGTCAAATCAATGCCTCCTCTGAAGAACTGGCCCAACTGGCAGTTCAACTCCAGGAACTGGTGGACAAATTCAGCCTGAAGTCCGGACCGGCCGCCTGACCTTCATCAGGGGAGTGGTCAAACGCCGCTCCCCTGATTTTTTTCTCCGTCAAGATCACACCGGCAATCTGTCCGATCAGCGCGGTTTATGCGCTCTATTAGGTGTATTTTTTTTTCGAGGTTATGCTCTTTCCCCGCCACCGCCTTACCCTGCCCGCTGGTTCATTCAGCGAAGAACAGCGAGACTGCCCCCCTCTTCAATCATTTTGCTCACCTGTTCGTTAAAAAAGAGAATAACAGCCACGCGCTACGGCGTAAAACTGTTAATATTCCTTCACTTATTTGCCAAAAATGGTATCATAAAAACGTACCGCGCCCTACCGGCGAAACCTCGCCATTCCAGCGGGGATGGGGAACTCATCGCTATGATGCGTTTTCACCGGAGGTTTCTTCTCAACGGCGCAAAGGGGAGAGCTGAACCTTTGTCGGCAACGACAGGATGGGATCGAGCCCGCCCGATCAATACTTAGAACCCGTACGGGAAATATAAAGATACGATACTTGCAAGGGGGAACAATGAGCAAAAGAATCATTACCGTTGACGATTCACCCAGTGTTCGCAAAATGGTGGAATTCAGCCTCAAATCCAAGGGCTATGTCATGGGTTCGGCCGGCGACGGGGTCGAAGCGCTCGAACTCATGCGCCAGGAACCCTTTGATGCCGTGATTCTCGACGTGAACATGCCGAGAATGAACGGCCTGGAATTTCTGGAAACCATCAAGAATGACGAGGAACTCGCCGCCATTCCGGTAATCATGCTGACCACCGAAGGGCAGGACGAGGATCGGGACAAGGCCATGGCTCTTGGAGCCACGGCATACATCGTCAAGCCGTTCAAGCCGACCCAGCTGCTCAGCCTTCTTGAAGAAATTCTTTAATTTACCGGGCCTGCATATGCATTTCCTTTCTCCGTCCCCCCGGAGGGAGGTTGAACACCAATCCCTAAAGGAACACGTCCATGTCTGATCACAATGATGTTCAGGATCTTGACGCCCAGTTGCTGAAACAGATGCTCGAGGACTTTCTCGAAGAAGCTCTGGAACTCCTGGACCAGCTCAACCTCAATCTTATTCAGCTGGAAGATGAGCCCGACAATTCTGACCTGATCAATCAGATTTTCCGGATCGCCCATACCATTAAAGGCTCCGCCGGTTTTGCCGGACTTGAGGCAATGAGCAGAATCGGCAGAAAAATGGAAGAGGCCTTCGGCGAGATCCGCAAAGGCGCCCTCAAGGCCTCTCCGCCCTTCATCGGCCTGATGTTCAGCGGCCTGGATCTGCTGTCCACCCTGCGGGAGAGAGCAGCGGCCAAGGACTCCACGCCGGTGGCCATTGATTCCGTAGTGCAGCAGTTTGATCAGTATATCGGCCAGGCCGCCACCGACGATAGACCGGCCCCGCCGACACCAGGGCCGTTGACCGATGCGGCGGGCGGTCAGTCGCCCGCGGAAGAGCTACTGCGCATTTACAAGGATGGCTATGATCAGCTGGCCGCCCTCAAGCACCTTGTCTACTCTTCGGTCCATCTGTATGACGAGGAAACCCTCGCCGTTCTCTTTTCGAGAGAAATCAAGATGAAGATGCGACCGGAACATAATGCCGTGTGGCTGGTGAAAAAGGACAAGCTGGTCGAACCGGTGGCCCGGGACGGCAAGCTGGTTGCGGAAGCGGATCGGCAAAGACTCCAGATCGCAGCATTACCGGTACTCAGCAAGGTAATCAAGGATCAACTGTCGGTATGGGCCTCCAGTTATCCTGAGATCAGGGAAATCGTTCCCGATTTTCAATCGCCGATCATCCTCCCGATCAAGGCGCAACCGCAAGCCTACGGGTTTATCATCCTTGATCCGGAGGAAACCGCGGAAGTAGAGATGTACCAGTTCGTCGCCGAATTCATGTCCATGATCCTGAAGATCTGCAAGTTGCATTTCAAGGTGGATGCCCAGCGCAAGGAACTGGATGAGATGACCGCCATTCTCTTCCGCCAGAACAACATCATGTCCTCGCTCTATCATGTCGAACTCGATCTGATGCGGGTCACCGACCCCATTGATCTCTGCCGCATCGTTGCTGAGGCCTTTGTCCATGACCTGGAGAGCCGGACCGCCGGCATCTTCCTTAAAAACGAAGACGGCACGCAATTGAGGGGGATCTGGGGAAGCGGCGGCATCAAGGACATCCCGTCCCTGGCCTATGCCCTCGACGAAATCCAGCCATTTCACCGTTGCCTTGAATCCGGCAGGATAGTCTCACACAATGATTCCACCCCGACCCTGCAAATCGGCGAGAATACCCTTGACAACTGGATGGTCATGGGACTCAAGGGCAGAGAAAAAACGCACGGGGTGGTTGTCGCGGAACTGGATATCGATGACGTAACCGATTCCATGTCCATTCTCGCCAACTACTGCGGCATTATGCTGGACACCCTGTTCCTGGAACAAAAAGCGGCTTTGAAACGGTAGAATCAATAAACCATGCGTTTGATGCCCGGATACGAATTTTCTCCGGCCAGGAACAGCTGACAATGGACAAAGTTCTCATAGTGGACGATGATGAGCAGCTGCTGCTGATCATTTCTGAAATACTAGGGAGATACAAGGAAAAGTTCGAGGTGGTGCCGGTGAAAAGCGGCTTTGACGCCATTCGTAGCTTGCAGGAACAGAAATACTCCGTGGTGGTCACGGATCTGGTCATGCCCGGAATCAACGGAATGGTACTTCTTTCCTATGTTTCCAAAAACTTTCCGAATGTCCCCTGCATCATCATGACCGGGCACGGCACTCCGGAACTGAAGGAACGGCTGGAAAAAAAATACAGCTACTTCATCCAGAAACCATTTTCCGTGACGGATCTCGGGGAATTGATCCTTTCCACCCTTGGCCAGGAACAACACCTCCTGGGAACCATGAACGGCGTGTCCATCACCGGTTTCCTCAAACTTGTCGAATCTGAGAATATGACCTGCATCTGCGAGATCCAGGCCAAGGACGGCCGGACCGGCTACATGGTTTTTCAGAGAGGAGCCCTTTATAATGCCACCTACGGCAAGCTGTCCGGGAAAAAAGCGGCGGTGGAGATGTTTAAGTTTGATCGCGTGAAAATAAAATTCAGAAATCCCCCTAAAAAGGATTTCCCGCGGAAAATCACCGACAGCACCGCCGAGCTCCTCAAGATAGCGGGGGTGGCCTGAGGCGCTTTGTACGATGATTGATACCGGAAACACGACGTGTCAGTCTGCCCGCGACAAGTGCGGAACCAAGGCCGGCAGACCTTATAACTTGCTGAAATCTCAGTTGCGGATGTTTGGCCTTTTGACTTTTTGCAAGCTTGATAACCTCGCAAGAAACGTAACAATACGCTGCCGATGTCTAAGCACAGAAGTTCGATATACAGGTAAGGATGCGAACGGAGTGAGACTCCGAGGCGTGGTGTTGTCGGCCACGTGCAGGCGCACCCAAGGCACGTCGAGCATTGGCCGAACCCGCCACTACGCAGTAGATCGGACTTTTTACGACGCCATCAAGCTTATCATGGATTGACAGGGAGACTTGCGTGAACACAGTACTGATCGTTGACGACAGTTCCATGCTGTTGAACTACCTCGAAGGCGCTTTTGCCAAATACCGTGACCAGTTCCAGGTGCTTTTCGCCAAGGACGGCATGGATGCCATTGAGGTGATCAAAAGCCGCGACATCACCCTCCTGGTGACGGACCTGCAGATGCCCCGTATTGACGGACTCGGCCTGCTCGCCTATGTCCACAAGTACCATCCGGACATCCCCTGCATCGTCATGTCCGCTCACGGAACTCCGGCCATCATCGAGAACCTTCAGTCGGATATCCTCCAGTTCATAGAAAAACCCTTTACCGCCGATGCGCTGGCCAAGGCCATTACCAGTGCCCTGGAAAAAGACAAAACCGAGGGGACCATTACCGGAATATCTATCGGCAACTTTCTGCAGATGATCGAACTGGAGCAGAAGACCTGCCTCTGCGAGGTGGCTTCCTCCGGCAATCCCAAGGGTTTTTTCTACTTCAACGGCGGCGAACTGCACCATGCCGTCTACGGCGATCTCAAAGGAGAAGATGCGGCGATCAAGATGATCCAGATCGACAATCCGACGATCAGCTTTCGCAAGGTTCCGGAGCGGCAAATTCCCCGGCGGATCAACCGGGAGCTGACCGGTCTCCTGCTGGAAGCCATGAAGCAAAAGGATGAGGCGTGAACGCTTCCGGAAAAGGCTAATGAGAGGACGCGCTAATGGCTGACGACAAAGAAACTATTGACGATATTCTCCTGAATGATCCGGAAATGGTGGAGGCGTTCGTCGCTGAGGCCAAGGAGCATCTGGAGAGCATCGAGGATGACTTCCTCGCCCTGGAGCGGCAGAAAGACAATCCCGAACAGGCCCTTCTCGACAAGGTCTTTCGCGCCATCCATTCGGTCAAGGGCGCGGCCGGTTTTCTCGGACTGAGCAAGATGTCACAACTGGCCCACGTCATGGAGGCGCTCCTGACCAAAATGCGGGGCGGTCAGATCCTGCCTGAATCAGAATATATCGACAGCCTTCTGGCCGGGGTGGATCTGCTCACAACCATGCTGCAGAATATTGCCGTGAGCAATGAAGTGGATATCAAGCTTGTTCATGAACGGCTGACCAACCTGTATGAGCACGGCAGTGCCCCGCAGCGCAAGGCTGAACCCCGCAAATCGACCACCCCGCAAGCAGACCAGGACAAAAAAACGTCGGAGAGGGGCGAGCTGGATATCGGCAATACCGTCCGCATCAACGTCGACATCCTGGACAAGCTCATGGTCCAGGCAGGCGAACTGGTCCTGATCCGCAATCAGCACCTGCTGACCGTTGACGAATCCGATCCGGTGTCACGCTCCATCGCCCACCGCCTGGACCTGATCACCAGCGAACTCCAGGAGACTATTATCAGCACCCGGATGCAGCCCGTGGGCAAGGTGATCGATAAATTCCCCCGCATCGTCCGCGACCTGGGTAAAAGCCTGGGCAAGCAGATCCAGCTGGAGATCACCGGCAGCAACGCCGAACTGGACAAAACCATCCTCGAATCACTGAACGACCCGCTGACCCACATCATCCGCAACAGCTGCGGCCATGGGATAGAAACACCGGAAGAGCGGGTCAAGGCCGGCAAGCAGAAAACCGGCTTGATCAGGATCTCAGCCTACCACGAGGCCGGCAGGGTCAATATTAAAATTACCGATGACGGCCGCGGGGTCGATGCCGTGCGCATCCGTAAAAAGATCCTGGAAAAGGGCCTGAAAAGCGAAGCGGAACTGGAGCAAATGTCCCACCAGGAAATTCTGAACCTGGTTTTTCTCCCCGGTTTCAGTACCATGGACAAGGCGGACGATGTTTCCGGCCGTGGCGTGGGCATGGACGTGGTCAAAACCTGTATTGAAAAAATCGGCGGATCCTTTGAATTTGAATCGCGGACCGGCGAGGGCACCTCCATCCTCCTCCAACTCCCCCTGACCCTGGCCATCATTCCCTCGATCATTGTTTCCGCCGGCGGCTACATGTACGCCCTCCCGCAGGTGAGCCTGGTTGAGCTGGTCACGCTGTACGACGAAGATGTCCGGACCAAAATCGAACAGGCCGACGACCAGGAGGTCTACCGCCTCCGCGGCAGGCTTTTACCGATAGTCCGTCTCTCCGAAATACTGGCCCGTCCGAAACTGTTCAACAAGGAAACCAGAACAGAGATCGCCGAAAAATATTACAGGCTGAACCAAACCGCGAAGCACCCGACCCAGCCCTCCGTCGATGACAAGGGTATTGCCCTGGAAGGGCAGGACTCCCTCAGCTTTGTCGTCCTCAAGGTCGGAAATAATCACTACGGCCTGGTGGTGGACAAAATCGTCGGTACCGAAGAAATCGTGGTCAAGCCACTGCACCCCGCGGTCAAGCAACTGGGCATCTATGCCGGCGCCACCATCATGGGCAACGGCAAAACCGCCCTGATTCTCGATGTGGGCGGGATAGCCCGCCATACCGGCATTACCCTTGCCGAACGGATCATGGAAGAGCGTGAAAAAGAATTCCGCAGCGAGGATCTCCAGTCCGTCCTGCTTTTCAAGTCCGGCCCCACCGAGCAACTGGCCCTGTCCCTGCCTTTAATCCGACGTATTGAGCCGATACGGGTGAAGGACGTCGAGCGGATCGGCGACAAGGAATACATCACCGTTGACAATGTTTCCACCCTGATTATTCGCCTGGATCATCTGCTCAAGGTTTCCCCCATCGTTGACCAGGAAAAGATGTTTCTCATTCTGCCCCGCCACCTGAAACGGCCGGTGGGCATCCTGATGTCGACCTTTGTCGATGTAGTGGATACCGGTGTGGATCTTGATCTCACCAGTTACCAGGCCGACGGCTTCCTCGGCACCGCCATCATCGACAACACCATGACCCTGTTCATCGATATGTACCGCCTGGTCGAAATGCTTGATCCCGAACTTTCGGTTCGGCAGTCCCGTTACCTTGCCAAAGAATCCGCGGGCCGACCCGGCGGCAAGGTACTCCTGCTTGAGGATATTGCATTCTTCCGGCATCTGATCAAAGGGTACCTGGAATCGGAAGGCTACAGTGTGGTCGATGTGAAAAACGGCCAGCAGGGGCTGGACCAGATGGAGGAGCATGAGTTCGACCTCATCGTCTCGGACCTGGAAATGCCGGTTATGAACGGCTGGAATTTCATCAGAAATGTGCGCCAGGCCATCCGCCAGAACGATATTCCGGCAGTGGCCCTGACCTCTCTTGATACCGATGAATCCCGCAAGAAAAGCATGGAAAGCGGGTTTGACTACTACGAGGTCAAACTCGATAAGGAACATTTTTTGAAAGTCGTTGCCGAGGCCATGCTGAAAAGCAAGGAGCAGGCGGTTTCCAACTGAGGCGCGGGCAATAACTCACCAATTTCCCGTGCAGGCTGTCGCGAAAACCACGGAGTACAAACTGATGCAGGCTACCAAGCAGAAAAAAACCGCTGAAACCTCATTACGCAGGTATTGCAGCTTCCGGCTCGCCAACCGGCTGTATGGTGTTGACATCCGGGACGTGAAAGAAATCAACACCGAGATCAATTTCACCCCCATCTTTCACGCCACCAAGGAAATCAAAGGTTATATCAACATCCGGGGCCAGATTTACCTGCTTCTTGATCTGCGTGAAATCTTCGGTTTTCCCGCTAAAGAGTTGGACGAGTCGAGCAGGGTGGTCCTGTTCATGGCCGAAGTGGGAGAACTGTGCGGCGTCCTGGTCGACAGCATCGAAGATGTGGTGACCGTTGACGAATCCCTCATTGAAAACCGTCGGCAGCAGGAACGCGAGGTTCCGGAAAATATTGAGCGCCGAGCGGCGGATGTGGGGGTCGGCGTCTGCAAGCTGGAAAAGGACCTGCTGATTATTCTGGATGCCCGGCGACTCGTCCAGGCGGTGAGCAGAATGCAGATGCGGCAGAAAATAGCGTAAGGTCAGATTCTCATGTCAATTAAGGTTCTCATTGTCGACGACTCCCGCATTTTTCGCAGCGCGGTGGAGGAAGTCCTCTCCCGTGAAAACGATATCGAGGTCGTCGGTTCCGTCTGGAACGGGATAAAAGCCCTGGAATTCATCGCCCAATCTCCTCCGCACCTGATCACCCTGGATGTCCAGATGCCGGATATGGACGGGCTTGCAACCCTCAGGGAAATTCAAAAAATCAACGCCACGAAAAAGCCCGCGGAACGGATCGGGGTCATCATGCTCAGTTCCCTGACCCGGAAGGGCGCCGACATCACTGTCCAGGCTCTGGAAATGGGCGCCTTTGATTTTATCGCCAAACCGGAAAGCCGAAACCTGAAGGACAATATTGGTGAACTCTGCCGGCAGCTGGTCATTAAAATCAGAAACTATGCGTCCATTCGTGTTCCCATCCTGCTTCAGGAAAAAACCAAGACGGTCAAGTCGACGCCGGGCCCGGCACTGCGCTACTCCGCGCCCAGGGGCGGCATCCAGGCCGTCCTGATCGGGGTTTCCACCGGGGGCCCGCAGGCCCTTGCCGAAATATTGCCGCGAATGTGCGCGCAACTGGACGTACCCATCTATATTGTCCAGCACATGCCGCCCACCTTCACCCAGTCCCTGGCGAAAAGCCTGAACAATAAATGCCGCTATCAGGTGCTGGAGGCGGAAGAAGACCAGTATGTGGAAAACCGGCACGTCTATATCGCGCCGGGCGGGCGCCACATGCTCCTTGAACGCAACAATCAAAAGATCCGGACGGTGATCAACGATAACCCGCCGGAGAAGGGATGCCGGCCTTCGGTGAATGTCCTGTTCCGCTCCGCGGCACAGATCTATGGATCGCAGGTTCTCGGGGTGATTCTCACCGGGATGGGAACGGACGGCACCGATGGGGCCAAGGAGCTGAAAAAAAACGGGGCAATGATCATTGCCCAGGATGAAGACTCCAGCGTGGTATGGGGGATGCCCGGAAGCGCCTGCAATGCGGGTATCGTCGATGAAGTGTTCCCCCTGGCTGACATCCCGGAGGCGGTCATCTCCCTGGTCAACAGGCCGGCCCTGCCCTGATCAATCAAAATCTCAAACCAGGGCTGACGGATTTCAAGCGGCCGTCACCTTGAATCGGCCGGCCAGTTCCCGAAGCTGGGATGATATCTGAGCCAATTCCGCGGCCGTCCGGTTGACCTGCTGCGCCCCGGAATTGGATTCGCTGGCCGCTCTGCTCAAGCCTTGAATATTCGACGAAACCTCGGTTACGCCGCGGGCCGCCTCGGCAGCGCTCTTGGAGACATCATTTGCGCCGCGGGCCAGTTCCGCGATGGATGTGGCAATATTGGCGATGCCCGCCGTGGCCTGCTGCACGCTGTCTGAAATCTCAAGGGCCGTGCCGGTCTGCTCTTCTACGGACTTGGAAATCACACTGGAAGAGTCATTCATTCGCTGGATGATTTCCGCGATTTTCGAAATGGACTCAACGGCGCTGCCGGCGTTCCCCTGCACCCCCTTCACCCGCTTGGCGATCTCATTGGCCGCCTGACCGCTCTGGTTGGCAAGCTCCTTGATTTCATTGGCCACCACGGCAAAACCCTTGCCGGCGTCACCGGCGGACGCCGCCTCGATGGTGGCATTAAGCGCCAGCAGGTTGGTCTGGTCGGCAATGCGTTTAATCAGGCTGGTCACCTCGCCGATTTCCTTGGCGGCCTTGCCGAGCACGTCCATGATCCGGGTCGCGTCGCTTGACATCTCCATGGCCTGTCCGGCAATAATCGATCCGTCCTTGGCGTTCAGCGCCACATCCTCGATGGAGGTGGACATCTGTTCCACGGACGCGGCTATGGAATTCATGTTCTGGGACATCTGCTCGGCGGTTGAGGAAACAGACTGGATATTTACGCTCATCTCCTCGGAAGCGGAGGCCATGGCATTAATGCTGACCGACATTTCCTCCGTGGCTCCGGCCACCGATTCAGCCTGAACATTCATCTCCTCGGAGGTTGCGGCAAGCTGGGAAGAGACCGACGACATTTCCTGAGAGGCGCTGGCCTGCATCTCGGCATTGCCGGCAATATCCCTGATCATCGCTGACAGGGAGTTACAGGATTGGTCCAGGGCCGTGGCCAACGTTCCTATTTCATCATCCCGCTCGATGTTCAATCTCTTGGTCAGATCTCCCTCGGCAAGGGAGGCGGCCAGATCCGCTACCTTGTCCAGCGGGCCGACAACGCCGGAGGTGATATACCTGATGAGAACCAAGGTAATGACCACGCAGATGATCCCGATGAGCACCATTTTCCACATGGCCGAAGTGGCGGTCACCGCAAACTCTGACTTGGGAACCAGGATATTGGCCGCCCACGGATTTTCGACTCCGCTGATCCGGACCGGAACATAAATTTCCAGCTGGTCCCCCATGATCATGTTGACCTCTTCGCCCCCGCGGACCTGGGCCAGATCCTCCTCATAATCGACATGCAGGGCCTTGAGGTGCTGGCCGGCCAGTTCAGGACTGCCGGAAACAGCGGCTAAAATGCCGTTGTAGCTGATGACGCTCGCGCGCGCGGACTTGTATTGTTCCCGTAATCCATCGACCTTCTCCTGAAAATATCCGGCATCCAGATCAATACCGACCACTCCCAGAAACTCACCATTGGCAAGGATGGGCACGGAGATGGTCACCAGCTGTTTTGTCAAACCGCCGATGGTGCTCGAAAAGGGATCGCTCAAATAGACTTTCCTGGTCGCTTCCGGCTCGCCATACCAGGCACCTGGTTCGCCAGAATCAGTACGGCCAGGCAGGGCAAACAGGGAATAGGGTTCAAGCCGACCTTTTTCATTACGAAAAACATACAGGGCAAACCTGCCCGTGGAATCATGCCCAGCCGAACCTTTGAAGCCGTCGTCATTACCGTCAAAACCATTGCTCGTCCAGCATGTGTAGACTCCGCTGAACATGGGGTTGCCGTCCAGAACGAGACGCAGGAAATCCCTGACCTTATCCCGGGTGAGTTCCAGCTGCACGTCATCCCTTTTAACCGATGCCAGGGTATGGGCCAGGGTCTGCACAACATGCACATCCCGGTTCAGGGCGCCTTCCAGGTCGGCGGCCCCCGCCCGGGCCATGTTCAGGGATTTTTCGGTCACCTCCCGCGTCGATCCGCTGCGCAGGGAGGCAACCGAAAACCAGATTATTATCAGGGCGGTGACCAGCACACAGATACCGACCCCGAGACTGATCTTGTTTCGTACCGAATGCATATCCATGGACAATCCTCTGACCCGTTGTGGAAAAGAATCTTTTTAGAAAGAATTTAAGTCAAATTTGTTACTTATGTCAAAGAGTTTTGCCTGCCGGGGTGAAAATTCCATATATATTACCTGTCGTCCCCTTCCGGCGAGGCCGCGATCTTCCCTAATGGCACCTGAAGCAAGGAGCTTCCTTGACAGAACGCTTCTTTTTCCCCTATCATGCAATAAGAAATCACTGCAAAATCGCGGCCCAGAGCCTTTCGCTCCGATCGGAGCAGCATTGCCGCGAAGACTCCGACCCTGCTCTTCATCGGCAGGAATGAGGATAAAGATGACCGAAGACAGCAGGCGTTTCAGCCGCATCCCCTTCAAGGTAAAGGCGCAACTGCGGGTCGATGACCAGATACATAACGTTGCGGAACTCAGCAATCTCAGTGTGGGAGGGTGTCTGCTCCCTCTTTCCCTGGACCTGCCACCGGGCACTCCCTGTCAGCTCAAAATAATCCTTGAGGGCACCACCGACGAAACAGGCGTTCACGTCGAGGGCGAGGTAGTCCGGGCCATACCGGATGGACTCGCGCTTAAATTCGTCCGCATCGACCCCGAAAGCCTGTTTCACCTCCGGAACATCATTCTCTACAACGCTCCTGATGCGGACAGCGTTGAACAGGAAATCGCCAGACATCCGGGGTTGAAATGAACATCACCTCCCTTCCGGAGCAATACGGTGAGGATTGCCTTCGATGATCACCCTCGAGGAATTCCGGCTCATCCGGGATTATGTGGAGAAGCATTGCGGGATACACCTGTCCGACGACAAGACCTATCTGGTGGAGACCCGCCTGACCACCATGATGTTTGAGCAGGGTTGCAAAACCTTTGGCGAACTCTACAACCTTGCGGTGCTGGACAAGACCCACACCCTCCGCGACAAAATCATCGAGGCGATTACCACCAACGAAACCTTCTGGTTCAGGGACCTGCATCCATTCACCATCTTTGCGGAAGTGATGCTCAAGCAGTATGCGGATGAAATTGCCGCGGGCAAGCGTTCAAAAATCAGAATCTGGTGCAGCGCCTGTTCCACTGGCCAGGAACCCTACTCTCTGGCCATGACCTTTCTTGAAGCTGCCCGTCGCACCCCTAAGCTCAAGCCTGAACATATTGAAATCCTGGCAACCGATATCTCCTCAACCGTTCTCTTTCTCGGTAAATTAGGGAGGTACGATAACCTTGCCATTACCCGCGGCCTTTCGGAAGAATTCCGGAAGCGGTATTTCGTTCAGAACAACAAAATCTGGACCATCTGCGATGAAGTCAAGAAAATGGTTCGCTTCCAGAAACTGAATCTCCAGGAAAGCTTCAATCATCTGGGCAAACAGGATGTCATATTCTGCCGCAACATATTAATTTATTTTTCATTGGAATTTAAACAGGATATACTCAAACGAATTGCCGCCCTCCTTCGGCCCAGAGGGTATCTGTTCCTCGGCGCCTCGGAGTCAATCATCATGTACACCCAGGAATACGAGATGCTGCGGCATGCCATGGGGCTGTATTACCAGGTCAAATAATCGCAAAGGGGGGAAGAATGCGCATTTTATCGGTTGATGATTCAGCGGCGACCCGCCATTTTATCAAAAAGGCAATCGATGTGCTTGGTTTTGAATTCCTGGAGGCCGGAGACGGCAAACAGGGACTCGAGGTGCTGGAACGAGAGAACGGCAACGTCGATCTCATCCTCCTGGACCGACATATGCCAGAGATGGACGGCATGGCCATGCTGGAAGCGCTGAAGGCCAATGACCTGTTCAAAAATATTCCGGTTACCATGGTCACGGTGGAACTGGAACGCGACGAAATCCACAAGGCGATCGAGAAGGGAGCAAAAAATTACCTGATCAAGCCCTTTTCCCAGGAAAATCTGGTCGGTAAAATCATGGAAAGCTTAAACATTGAACTCTAACGGCGTTCTTTACCCCGCCCTTTTCCCCGGCACATGCCATCCGCCGGTGTCTGCCTTTTTTTATCACGATTTCATCAATGATTCTCTTTCCCGAAAAAAGCGCGGAACCGACGCCGGTTGACCTCGCAACCCGTTGAAATCTCGATGGCGGATGCTCAGTGTTTTGGCTTTTTGCAATGTTATCAGTGATTTGGTTTTTTCCTGACTTTTTCCACCGCCACGCGCACCGCCTGTTCAATCTCGGCATTGCGGACCGACTCGTTGAACACGATGGTCCCCTCCTGTACATACCGCGGAGGAAGACTGTTAAGGGCCAAGGCGTACACATCCTGAATATCGAGAGCTTCCGGCTCCCAATCATCCATGGCTGCAAAAACCTTCTCCATGGACAGCAGCACCCGTTTCTCGTTGCGATTATGGATCCGGCTCAGATCGACATCAAGTAATTTCCGCTCAGCCAAAGTAGCCATTTTTTCACCTCAACATTGCATTCAGTCAACACAATAGTGACCCTGCTGTCCCGCCACAACCTACCGACGCACGGCCTTGCCGGTATTCCCGGTCCATGTGCAAGAGGTTGGCACGCCAAGCCGGGAACGGGTAATCGGGGCAGCCGTATCCGACAAAATTGTCATGAAGCTACCCCGGCCAGCTTGTCGGCCTGATCGAAAAAGGGAAGCTTCTCGGCCTTCCGGATCCTTCGGCATCTCATCTTCTTCCTTAATCCTCCTATCATGATACAGGGTGGGATTGCAAGAAGTATGAGCAGATATTCATCCAATCGGTCCTGACAGGTTTCCGCATGGCAAAGCGTGAAGAGCAGCGCGGGAAAATTGTCATCCCGGATCGGCGCATGCCGTCATTTCTCCAGACAGTGGACCACCACCTGCCGGGCAATCTGCTCAAGTGGGAGGATTTTGTCGACCGCGCCAAGCTTGATCGCCTCCCTGGGCATGCCAAAAACTATGGAGGTATCCTCATCCTGGGCAATGGTCAGAGAGGCTCCGGCATCCTTCATCTCTCTCATTCCCCTGGAGCCGTCGTCTCCCATGCCGGTCATTATCACGCCCACTGCATTTTTCCCGGCATAGCGGGCCACGGACCGAAAAAGGACGTCCACCGAAGGCCGATGGCGGCAGACCAGCGGTCCGTCCTTCACTTCCACATAATACCGGGCGCCGCTTCGTTTCAAAAGCAGATGCCGGTTGCCGGGCGCGATCAGCGCCCTGCCCCGAATGACCGAATCGTTTGATTCCGCCTCCTTGACCGTGACCCGGCACAGCGAATCCAGGCGCTGAGCAAAGGCGCGGGTGAAATTCTCAGGCATATGCTGAACGATGACAATCCCCGGCGCATCCAGGGGAAGCTCCTGGAGAAAAACCCGCAACGCTTCCGTGCCCCCGGTGGAGGCCCCCACGGCAACCACCTTGTCGGTGGTCTCGATCATCGCCCGCGATTTGCCCAGGGGCAGCACGGCATCCGCGGTCAGCTTGGGCGGCACCCACCGGTCAGGCTGAATGGGCTTGAGGGTGACCATGGACGCAGCGAGCACCGCGTCGCAGATCCTGACCGAGGACTCGAGCAGGAACACCTTGGTGCCGAGCTTCGGCTTGTCGATGATTTCCACCGCTCCGTATTCAAGGGCCTTCATCGCGGTTTCGGACCGGCCGGCGGTCAGGGTAGAGCAAATGACCACCGGAATGGGATGCTGAGACATGATCTTTTTCAGAAAGGTGATACCGTCCATCCTCGGCATTTCCACGTCGAGAACAATCACATCCGGGACTTCCTGGACGATCTTCTGCGCGGCGATATAAGGGTCAGCGGCGGTCGCCATGACCTGGATGCGAGGATGGGACTCCAGGATCTCGGCCAGGGTCTGGCGCACGACGCAGGAGTCATCGACCACCAGGACCCGAATCTTATCTTTCATGATTCTTCAACTGCAGACTCAGCTGCGACTGCATGACGGTCAGATCGTCCCTGCTCGCCCCGTTTGCCTGGAACCGCTTTACCCAGACATCACCTGTTTCCGTATCAAAATAAAGTTTGCGGCCCTGGTTGCCGCCGACGTCGTAGCTTTTCAACGTCAACCGCAATTCCTTGATCATCTCCTTGGCCATATCGACATTCCTGCTGCCGACCTGCAGGATTTCCTTTTGTGAAGTGCTGCGAAAAAACATATTCGCCCCTCCGAATATCTTTATTTCCAGTTCATCCTCTTGTACGCCCAGATCCTGAAAACGTCGCAACATCTCAGGGATGACGCACTCCACATACTTGGATCTCTGGGAACAGTTCTGCACATGACAGGATCCGGCCTCCGGGCAGGCGGGCAGAACCGGGTGGCATGCCGCCGAAGCAGCCAGCCGCCGGCAGAACATGGTAACGGTCACGCATGAACCGAGCACGGTGCGAATCACGCCTGGCCCCCTCACGAAACGCAGCTCGGCGGGCTTGAGAAAATAGGTTGGCAGATCTTCCCTTAAAATCATTTTTTTCGATAGACCGTGGTGGCAACCTGTCTGAGGGGAAGGGAGAAACCACTGAGGTTCTCGGAATGGCCCATGAAAAGATAGCCGCCGGACACGAGATGGTCGCACATATGCGCCAGCACCGTCTCCTGCGTTTGCCGACTGAAATAGATTATGACATTCCGACAAAAAATGATGTCCTGCCGCTCGGCAATGTCATAGGGCTGGCCCATCAGATTCAACCATTGAAAATTGACCTTGGCCCGGAGTTCGGGCACGATCCGCACAAGTTTTTTTTGGGGGTCCCGGGAGCGCATCAGATATTTTTTTTGCAGGGGAAACGGGACGGTGGAAACCCGAGCCTCATCATAGACACCCTGGGCCGCATGCTGCAGCACCGCGGGGGAAATATCCGTCGCCAGAATCCTGAAGTCGGGAAGCGGTTGTGATTCGGCAAAATCATTGAGGACCATGGCCAGCGTATACGGCTCCTCACCGGTGGAGCAGGCGGAACTCCAAACCCGCAACGGATGATGAAAGCTGAAGACATTCTCCCTGAGCAGGGCCGGCAGGACGCTCTGGGTCAGATGCTTATAGTGGGCCGGCTCACGGAAGAAATCGGTTTTATTGGTGGTGACCTGGTGAACAAAAAGCGGAAGCTCGCTTTTCTGTCCCTCTTCACTGAACAGGTAGTCGTAATATTGCTCATAGGTCTTGAGGTCAAGGGCACGAAGACGTTTCATCAGGCGCGCCTGCAGCATGACCTGCTTATTTCCGCCCATTTTGATGCCCAAGGCATCCTGAATATACTCGCTGAAACGCGCAAACGTCTCAGGCCGCATCGTATAGCCGCCGGCTACGGCCTCTCCGTTCTGGTCCATGTTCTTCCGGAAGATCCTGATGCAGTCAGTCTAAAGGGATCGAACACGAAATATGATAATCTCGCAAAAATCAAAACACTGAGCAGCCGCCACTGCGATTGCACAAACTTATACGGTAGGGCAGCTTCAGTCCCTCGCTTTTTGCGTGACTGACAAATGCTATCCGAAACAGACAAATAAACGAAAATAACAATTATTGCCAACAAAAGACACCCTCACAAAAATTAACATTGCACAATGTATATTCACGACAAGGCTCCGGCACCCTACTCGGGTGCATTCCGGGGGGCACCCGCAACCGCCTTTTTATTCACCCCTCGATAAGCGAGCCTGTTTCCCTGTTTGAAAATATTCGATCAATATCCAGAAGCAGGATAAATTGATCCTTGCATCTGCCGATCCCGCTGACATACTCGGTACGCCAGCGAGCCCCCATTTGCGGCGATGAATCGATGTCGCCGCGACTGATCTCGATCACATCATGGACCGAATCAGCGAGAATGCCCACCACTACCCCCTCTCCCTCGTGGTCAAGCTCGATAACCACGATCCTTGAATCGATGGACGTCGCCACGGCGGTCAATCCGAATTTGCGGTGCAGATCAATCACCGGAATAACGCTGCCCCTGAGATTAATCACCCCACGCATGTATTCCGGAGTCCTGGGAACCCTGGTTATGGGGCACAGATCAAGGACCTCCCTGACCCGCGCCACTTCGAGAGCAAGGAATTCCTTGTCCAGCCGGAAAGTCAGATAGAGCGCGGCATCCGCGGCCACAGCTTCGCTTGTCATAATAAAATTCCTCTCCCGGATTACTCTTTGTCTTGTTATCCCCAGCCCGGCGCAAAACGCGTCGTTTTCGCGGCATCGTCTTGAGAGCACCGGCTTGTGTTACGACACCGTCTCTGCTCGCCGCAATCCGATAATTTGCGATTTTCGTTGACTGTCGCTGCGCTCAGCCATGACCAGTTGATTGACGTCAAGGATCAGCGCCACGGTTCCGTCGCCGAGAATGGTGGCCCCGGAAATGCCTTCCACATTGCCGTATACCCTGCTCAGGGTCTTGATGACCGTCTGGTGCTGGCCGATAACCTGATCCACGCTGAATCCGGTCTTCTTGCCCATGGCGTTGACCAGGACCACCTTTTCAATATCCGGCGGATCGCCTTCTATGCCAAGGGCTGCGCGGAGACTGACATAGGGAAGCGCCTCGCCGCGAAAGGTCATCATTGACCGTTCCCTGGAGCGGGCGGCTTCATCCCTGGAAAGCTCGACGCACTCATCTATGACCGAAAGGGGAATCACAAACAGCCCCTGACCGATACTCACCAGGAGTCCGTCGATGATGGCCAGGGTAAGCGGCAGCCGCAGGGAAACCGTCATGCCCTGCCCCGGTCTGCTGCTGATCCCGATGGTCCCGCGCAGGCTGTCAATGGAACGCTTGACCACATCCATGCCCACCCCGCGTCCCGAGACACCGGTCACCTCGGCGGAAGTGGAAAAACCGGGCCGCAGGATCAGCGCGTAACACTCCTCATCGCTTAAATCGTCGTCCTGGTTGATTATCCCCTTTTCGACGGCCTTTGCCTTCAATTTTTCCGGATCAAGGCCGGCGCCGTCATCACTGATCGAGATGACCACCGACGCGCCGGCATGTTCGGCGGCAAGATAAATAGTCCCCTTTGTTGACTTGCCGAGGGCCTCACGTTGCGACGGAGGTTCGATGCCGTGGTCGATGGCATTGCGAATGATGTGCACCAGGGGTTCATTGAGCTGATCGATCACCGTCTTGTCCAGTTCGGTGGCTGCGCCCTCGGTGATGATCTGCACCTGTTTGCCCAGTTCGCCGGCCAGATCATGCACCAGGCGGCGGAATCTGGAAAACAGCGTGCCGATGGGAACCATCCGGATGGACATGGCGTTGTCCCGAAGTTCCTCGGTCAGCCGTTCCACCGATTCGGCGATGAGCTGCAACTCCGGATCATTGCCGCCGGCAGCCTTCTGGGAGAGACGGGCCTGGACCGTAACCAGTTCCCCGACCAGATCCACCAGGCTGTCAAGGCGGGCGGCGTCAACCCGCAGAGAGGAGGCCTTCCTGTCTCGATCGCGTTGCAGGACCTGGCGGACATGCTCTTGTTCGGAAAGGGCGGCTTCGATCTTCTCCGGCAGGACGACCTTCGCCTCCACCAGTTGTTCCCCGAGCGGTTTGTGCCTGCCGAGAAAGGTCTCCAGGACCTCCGGGGTCAGTTCGCCCCGGTCGAGCAGTATCTCGCCGAGACGACGGTAATTTTCGCATTCCATGGTCGGATCATGCTCAAATATCCTGGTAATAATGAGTTCGCAGTCGTCCTCAATAAAAATGAACACGTCTCTGATGGCGTTTTCGTCGAGGGCCGTAGTCAGGACAATTTCCCAGGAAACGTAGCAGGCCTCCGGATCATAGTCGGCAAGCAGGGGAATGGCATCGGTCTGGACCACGATGGCTGATTCTCCCATCGCCCGCAACTCGGCCAGCAGCAGCAGCGGGTTGGTACCGGTGGCAAAGATATCCGACCGCGGTTTAAAAAGGATACGGTAGGTGTTGAGCACCGCTGGCTCCCCGGAGGGAAACGCTGTTGTTTCCTCCTTCTTTTCAGGTTCTTCCACCTCAACCATCTTCCTGAAACCGGCAACAATGGCCAGGGCCTCTTCATCCAGACTCTGCGTACCGCTGTCAAGCATCTCCAGAATCTTGTCCCGGGCGGAAAGGGTGAGCCTGATCAGACCGGACGTCACCGGCAGGATGCCGTCGCGCACCATATCGAGAACCGTCTCAATTTCGTGGGTGAATTCGGAAACCGCATCAAACCCGAACATGGCCCCTGAGCCCTTGATCGTATGCATGGTCCCGAACACCCGGTCGATCAAGCCGGCGTCCCGCGGATTTTCCTCCAATTCAAGGAGGAGGGCCTCCAGCTCTCCCAGGATATCATACGATTCTTCCTTGAAAGCCTTGATATGCCTGTCTTCCATAACCATCTCCGAATGAAAGGGATGTCTTTTTCCTGACGCCCCCTGCTCAGCCCAGGACCTTGCGCACCACTTGCAACAACTGGTCCGGCTTGAAGGGTTTGACGATCCAGCCGGTGGCGCCCGCCTCCTTGGCGGCCTGTTTCTTCTGCAGCTGCGATTCGGTGGTCAGAAAAATAATGGGAGCAAACTTATACCCCGGATCGGTACGCAGAGACCGGGTCAGTTCGATGCCGTTCATGTTGGGCATGTTCAGGTCGGTGATGATCAGGTCGGCCTTGAATCCCTTCAATTTCGCAAGGGCGTCCAGGCCGTCGGCGGCCTCGGCCACCTCATATCCTGCTTCACCGAGGGTAAAGGTTATCATCTCCCGCAGGCTGGTGGAGTCTTCCACGGTCATGATCCGTTTGCTCATTGTTCCATCCCTCCAACCCAGAAACAGTCAGTCCCGGAATTGAACCGGCAACCCTGCTGCATGATAAAGCCGGACACCGTACGGGCCTCCTGCAGGGCCGGCACCATAGTATTTTTGATGGTCAGCCGCTTGCCCTCGGCAGCGGCGGTCCGATGTGCCGAACAGAGCAGCTGTAAGCCGGCGAGATCGACCGCGGTCACCTGGTCCAGATCGATCTCCAGCCAATCTCCCTCGGCCAGGGCGTCCAGGAGCTTCCGGCGAAGAATTGCCGCTTGGTTGACGGTCAACTCTCCCTCCAGCAAAAGTTGGCGCTGATCATTGCTTTTTGTATCGTTCATCATTGTTCTCCTTGCATATCTGCCCGGTGCAGGGACTGCGTGGCGCTCATCAGAAAAAAATATCCTCGTCACCCCGCCGCTCCTGCTCCTCTCCAACCCGGTCGAACATATGGATCAACCGTTCCTGTTCCATGGTATACCTCTCGATCAGCTGCTTCATCTCGGCACTGTCTGAAGAAGCCGAATCCCGCCATGGCAGAAGAGCATCCCCGACCTGTTCGACCATAAAGGCTACCGCTTGCAGACCTTCCTGAAGGTCGTGAATGAAATGCAGGCCGTCCTGTACCGCTTCAATATGGGATTCGGACACATCTATCTGCCTGGTCAAGGCGGCAAATACTTTCTCCACCTCTCGATAGGACGCATCGATCAGAGTGATATCAGCCTCCAGGGAGGTGTCGTTCGCCCCGTTGCTGCTGCGCTCCCATGTCCGGCATAATTTTTCCACCTTATGATTTACCGCGAGCTGGAGAACCTCCACATCAGCGACCAGCTCCGTGGTCTGCTCGGAAAGCGAGCTGATCTCC
Source organism: Desulfobulbus sp. (assembly GCA_003604995.1). GTDB lineage: Bacteria > Desulfobacterota > Desulfobulbia > Desulfobulbales > Desulfobulbaceae > UBA10518. The sequence goes on from QZJD01000024.1 coordinate 38,536, forward strand.
TTGGCCAGGACCTGGATGGTCCGGCCGCGCTGACCGAGATTACTGGCCATGATGATCGTGTTGACCGCCTGCAGTCGTGTTTCATCCCGCATTTCCCGGACATCCTCCATGATTTCCGTCAAACGGGCGGCAACGTTTTTCGTTTCCGCGGCGGCGGCATTGATCCGGTTAATCATCCCCCTGCCCTCGGCCACGAGCTCACAGAGCTGCCGCAGGGCCTTTTTCAGGGACGCGTACAGACTGCTGAGAAATTGTTGCGGGCCCACCGCCTTGAACTGGTTGTCCACCAGGATGGAATTCAGGCCGTTGACCTCCGAGCCGATCAGAGCAAAGGCCTGGCCGATATGCGCGTGAATGGAGCTGATCTCTTCAACGATGTGCGTCAGCTGCCGGTGCTGCAGGTCGAGAATCAGGCCGGCCGAACCGAGGGTTTCCGGTCCGACCTCTCCTGCCTCCGGATCGCAGAGCCTGGCGATATCGGCAAAGGCCTGCAGGATATGGTTTGCCCGCTGGCTCAGGGAATCATGAAATTGAATGCTGACGACAACCTCGTTCACCTTGCCGGCAATCACCTCCGACCTTCTGCCCGCTTCACGGACCATCCTCTCGGTTCCCGCAAAAAGCTGGCTGATATCCCCGAGGGCCCGGGTCACCACCCCCCGGGCAGTTGCCGATACCCTTTCCGCGGCGAGAAGACTCGCGGTCACCGCCCGCTCCAGGGCAACCAGCTTCTTGACCGAGGCGGACAGGTCGTTTTTGATCTCCTTGGTAATCATGGCCAGCGATCCGGCCAGTTTATCGATGTCCTCGGTGACATCCTTGAACATATCTTCGCTGATCAGCTGTGCGCTGCACTGAATACGGATATTGATCCGCACCGCTCTGAAGGATGCACCGATTCGGTCGATAACTTCGTTTATCCGCCGGCAGTCGGAAATCTGGATAATGAGGTCGCGGATCTGCCGCAGGTCTTCTTCAATCTCCTGCCGGTCATGGCTCAACCTCGCCAGGACATTCTGAACGACCTGTCCTGATCGAGCCAATGGTCCCTGCTGCCCTTCATCACCCCGGCTGACCAGCATGGCTGCCTGCCGGATGGTTTCCGTCAGCGTGGCGGTTTCCCCGGCCACCTCACGCAGATCACGACCGGTCTGGATAAACAACGGATCGGAATCACTGCAGATAACCCGGAGTTTCTGCCCGGCTTCAGCCAGCTGCGCAGACAACATACGGCAGGCCTGATGGAGTTCCCCCGGAAAGGGAAAGGATTCGTCCTCCCCCCTCACCTCCTGATGGTCATTTTCGTTATCAGAAATCATCTTTGAAAATGCAGCAACTCTCCCTGGCTCAATCCTTCGAATCGAGGGCTGTAATGTACCGGCGAACAAAGGGCAGCCAACGATCATTATCCAGCAAAATGCTGATCTCCCGCCATATTACCCCTCAACCGATTAGAAAGAAAACATCTAATCACAAGGGATGATACATAATGTTCAGTATCGTTTTTTTCCCGAACGAAATCAAGCAAACAGTTGATTTATTTCGCCGCTGCATGCGGCACCAGCCTCGTTGCTGCTTTTAAGCACTTTATCGTAATAGATCATATTGACATTCTATTTTTAAAAAACCTATACTTCATAAGTATCAAATTGCGCAGATGATTGTGAACCATCAATGGGAACCGGGCAAACAAGGAGGGGACATGGGCTTCAACAACTTGAAAATGGGAGTAAAACTCGGGGTCGGCTTCGGCATCGTCGGCATTCTGTTCATCATAGTGGTCTTTCAGTACCAGCGAACCCTGACCGGCACGACCAATGCCTTTAAAAACCTGCTGCACACCAATGAGTAGATGAAGGGCCTGATGTGGCACCGTCTACCAGGAAATAGCCCATGAGCTGGATGCCTTTTTTTGAGGAGCTTTATGTCAGGAACATGATAACCTATCACCATACCCTGCTCCGCCACGAAAAAGACTATATGCTCCGACTCGACCACAAATACATCGAAAAGTCCAATTTTGTTCTGGATGCAGACAAAGAAAACGTCCACAATTCAGTCTTGACAGAGCAGAACAAGCAACGAATCCTCAAGGAGTACCACGCCTACAAGGACGCCTTGGCCAATATTGCCGCCATTAAAACCGAGATCGACGATCTGACCGATAAGCCGCGGGATGTTTTCACTACGTTCGGGAAAACGCAAACAAAAATCATACAAATATTCTTATTATTTTAACAATTAAACTCGCAGACCGCTTTCTGCACAAAGAAGAGAAAAATAACGTGAAATGGGGGGGGGATTTATGAAGTGGAATAATATCAAAATCAGCCGCAAGTTACTCATCAATACCGGAATCAGCTTAATACTAATAGCAGTTCTCAGTTTTTTCAGTATCAACGGCTTATCTCGTACTGTTCGTGACGGCATTGTTGTTGCGGATGGCAACAATCTTCGCGGTGAGCTTTTACAACGTCTAGTCGATCACTTGAACTGGGCTGGCGAGGTGGCCACATTCCTTAACGATTCTTCAATCAAAGAACTTACAGTTCAGCTTGATCACACCAAATGCGCATTTGGAACCTGGTATTATGGAGAAGGAAGAAAACATGCAGAACAGCTATTGCCGGAACTCAAAGCCCCCCTTGACGGCATCGAGGGACCGCACCGGCAATTACATGAAAGTGCGGCAAAAATCCAGGAAATCTTCCAAGAAGCTGATGCCGAACTCCCCGCTTTCCTGGTGGCAAAGGAAAATGACCATCTAGTGTGGTCAAGCAATGTTCAGGACGCAATCCTTGAACAGAAAAACGAGACCGGAGTGGAGCTTGATCATACCAAATGCGGTTTTGGTCAGTTTATTTACGGAGAACGTGGCCAGAAGATGAGGGCAGCCGACACCGTCCTTGCTCAACTCCATGAAGAGGTGCAAGGACCCCACAAACACTTGCATGATCATGGACAAACCATAGAAAAAATGCTGAAAGTCGGTCAATTCGAGGAAGCAAAAAAATATTATGGTGAATCCGTGGTCGCTACCCTTTCTGAAGTCCGCGAAATTCTAAATAAGATGGAAAAAAAGGCTACGGACAATCTCAAAGGCAAACAGGAAGCGGAACGCATTTATGCCACTGAAACCCAAAAACATCTGCATGATGTCCAGAACCTACTCGGCCAGATGACCACCATGGCCAAAGAAAATATTCTGTCCATTGATCAGATGATATCCCGTGTCATGTCAACTCGGATTGCGGTTATTGTGATCGGCATTTTCGCCTTGGTCATCGGTATCTTTCTATCACTCCTGATTTCCCGCTCCATCACACGCCCGCTGGGCGAGGCAATCAGGATCAACAAATTAATTGGCGAAGGGGATCTTCGCTCCGAGATTACTGTGGACAGGAAAGACGAAATCGGACTACTCCTGCAATCCATGAAAAACATGACGGACAAGCTCTCCGGCATCGTCTCCGACGTACAGAACGCGGCGGAAAACGTTGCCGCCGGCAGCGAAATGGTCAGCTCCAGCACCGAGGAGCTGTCCCAGGGCGCTTCGGAACAGGCGGCTTCGGCAGAGGAGTCATCCTCCTCCATGGAGCAGATGGTGGCCAATATCCGTCAGAATGCCGATAACGCCCGCCAGACGGAAAAGATCGCGATCAAGGCGGCCGAGGACGCGCAAGAGGGCGGGAAAGCCGTCACCGGAACAGTGACCGCCATGAAAAACATCGCCGAGAAGATCTCGATCATCGAGGAAATCGCCCGGCAGACCGACCTGCTCGCTTTAAACGCGGCCATTGAGGCGGCACGGGCCGGGGAGCACGGCAAGGGTTTCGCGGTGGTCGCCGCCGAAGTGCGCAAGCTGGCCGAACGGAGCGCCACGGCCGCCGGCGAGATCAGCACTCTCTCCTCCTCCAGTATCCAGGTGGCGGAGCAGGCGGGCAAACTGATCGAGACAATCATTCCGGACATCCAGCGCACCGCCGAACTGGTTCAGGAAATCAATGCGGCGAGTAACGAGCAGACCGCCGGCGCCGATCAGGTCAACCGCGCCATCCAGCAGCTGGATGAAGTCATCCAGCAGAACGCCTCGGTGGCCGAAGAGATGTCATCCACCGCCGAAGAGCTGACCGCCCAGGCCCAGGCGATGCAGGATGCCATGGCTATTTTCAAAGTGGAACAAAGCGCGGGCCCGCGCAGACGCGGCAGCGGCACGACCGGCCAGAGCGGCGCGAACCTGCATGGCAAAAAAATCAACGTCGCCCATCTCGGCGGCAAAGGCGCGCGGTCGAGCAAATCCGCCGGCACGGCTACCGCCACTGCCGACGCCAGAGGCTTCAGGATCGACCTCGGCAAGGAACAGGAGCAGGTGAGTGACGATGAATTTGAGCGATATTGAAACACAGACCGCCGGCCCGGAGAATCCTTCCCTCCTCAAGGCCCTGGAGCGAAAGACCTATCTGACCTTTGTCCTCGGCGACGAGGTGTTCGCGATTGATGTCCAGCAGGTTCATGAGGTGTTGGACTTTCGAGACGTTACAAAGATTCCCGGCGCGCCGGATTTCATGCGCGGGATCATCAACCTGCGCGGCAAGGTAGTGCCGGTGGTGGACATGCGGCTCAAATTCGGGATGTCCGAAACAGAGAAAAAAATCAGCACCTGTGTCATCGTCATGGAAGTGGGCCGAGGCGAAAACCGGACAGTCATCGGGGCGCTCGCCGATGCGGTCAGAGAGGTTTTCGAGTTTGAACCGGGCCAGATCGAGCCTCCCCCCCGCTTTGGCGACAAGGGCCGCATGGACTTTATCCAGGCCATCGGCAAACGGGACGATCTGTTCATCATCATCCTGAACTTCAACAAGGCCTTTTCCACCGATGAGGTAATCATGCTCGGCAGCACCGGCGAGGCACCGGACGAAAGAAAGGAAATAGCCGAGATGTCCGGAAAGACGATTGTCAATTCTGAGAGGGCGTCCGCCACCGGCCTCGAAACAACAGCTCGGCCTTGCCAAAACGATAATGATTCTTAAATTTTTAAATAGGAAAACGAGTAAACGTCTTCTCCTTATGCAAAATTACCATTCGCCGAGAGGCGGGAGGTGCGATATGGCAACCAGATTTTATTGCGCAAACGTGGCGGGTGAATTGGAGATATTAAGCGAAAAACTGCACAACCTCTCCGAAAAGATCGACCGGATTCCTTCCATCGATAAATTTAAGTTGCAGCCGCATATCGATGAACTGCACATGATCATGACCGAACTCGATGACCGGCTCTGTGAAATGGTTATTTCATGCGACACGGTCGATATGCTCGACAGACGCGAAGAGTCGGCGACGTCTGGAGTTTCCTTTAATGAACCGGTCAGGAGAAATGAACTCTTTGACTATGATATCGGCGGCTGAATTCCTGTCGCCGCAAGCTAGGTAAAACCAAACAGGGGACCGGGAAACCGGTCCCCTGTTGGTTTATCAGGGTTTTATTCTGACCGAGACAAGAGAGCGGGCTCATCGGAAATGGATTCTGATGACCGCAGCGAAGATGGAGAATCCTGTAATTGACAGACTATGGAAACAAAAAACCCCCTTGTTGGCAAAGGAGGGGTACAACAAGGGGGCTTAATGCTCACATAGTGAGCTTATATAGAAATAATAACCAATCTCGAAAAAATAGCAAGAAAAATCCGAAAAATATTGAAAACTCAACAATGATCATTTGGATGACGCACAAAGAATAACAGAGCAATGATAAAAAGTTCCGGTATTAAGCCGGCAGAAGGAAATATCCTACCCAGACATGAAAATCGATACCGTAATAATAGAGAATCAGGTGAAAAACGGCAACCAGGATTCCTGGCGGGATAAATGCGTATGCCAGTCTTTTTTTCCGGGAAGTCTCCCGAAGGACTTTGTGGCTGTATTCAAAGGAGATCAGGGCGAATACCAAAAAAGAAAGCTGCACCAGCCATTCAAACGGATGATACAGCTCAAAATTAATGGCATAGAGATAATCAACGGCAAACCAGTACAGAAAGGCCAGAACCAGAATTGCGATATTGCCGTAAATAAGTTTCAACAATCCGGACAAGGGTGGTTACAACTCGGGATTATTCGCCGGTCCCCTGTAATAACGAAGGGGAGTTGAATAAAAAAAGGGCTCAGACATACTCTGATACTTTTGAAAAATGGTCGGGACGAGAGGATTCGAACCTCCGGCCCCACTTGTCAACATATTGATTTTATTTGTCTTTATTTTGTCCCGACCAACCAGTGACCAACCATGCATTCCGCAGCCATCAAGGAGCAACGGTTCTTGGTGATGTGTGCAACTGTAGACCAAGGGCTTTCAGGACCTTGACTATCGTTGCAAATTCCGGGTTTCCTTCGGGTGATAAAGCTTTGTACAGGCTTTCTCGACCCAGCCCTGTTTCACGGGCTATCTGACTCATTCCTTTTGCCCGGGCAATCACGCCAAGCGCATGAGTTACCAATGCCGGATCGTCTTCTTCTAAGACAGCATCGAGGTAAGCGGCAATTTCTTCATCTGTTTTCAGATATTCAGCGGAATCCCAACGAGTAGTTTTAAGAGCCATGACTCCCCCTAAATTTGCTGTGCAAGATTAATCGCCGCAGCAATATCTTTGCTTTGGG
>QZJD01000071.1 GCA_003604995.1 Desulfobulbus sp.
CCAGGGACATCTTGAAGATCTTCACCTGGCCCTCGGCAACCATGTAGAAGCCGTCCCCCGGATCGCCCTCAAAGAAAATCGATTCCCCCCGGCCGACGGCGCGCTCCACGGCGATGGCCGTTACCTTGTCCAATTGTTCCGGAGGCAGTCCTGAAAAAAGGAGGCTTTCCGCAATGATTTCTTTCTTGCCGCGCATAATTTTTTTTCAAAAAAGTATTGGTCTTGATCTAGGTCAAGGGAAATCGGGCTGGTTCGGGTAGATTGTCCCCATAACAAGAGCAACCAGCCACTTTACCATACTACTTAAACTGAAAAGGAGATGCACAATGTTTTGTAACCAGTGTGAACAGACCGTGAAGGGAACCGGCTGCGATAAGCTCGGCGTCTGCGGCAAGAACAGTGAAGTTGCCGACCTGCAGGACCTCCTCCTGCATGCGGTGCAGGGCCTGGCCCTCTTTGCCGAGGAAGGCAGGAAACTGGGGATCGTGGATGAGGCCGCCGATCATTTTACCATGGAGGCAATTTTCTCCACCCTGACCAACGTGGATTTCGACCCGGCCCGCTTTCAGGAGATGATCAATCGGGCCGTGGAACTGCGCGAGGCGATGAAGGCCAAGGTGGCCGCGGCCGGCGGCCGGACCGACTTCAGCGAGAGTGCCGCCTCCTTTGTCCCGGCTGGGGATATCGCTGGCCTCGCCGCCCAGGGAGCGGCCCTGGACTTCATCCGCAACCTGGACTCCGACGAGAACATCCGCTCCCTCAAGCAGACCCTGCTCTACGGGCTGAAGGGCATCGCCGCCTACGCGGACCATGCCTGGATCCTCGGCCAGAAGGATGACGCCATAGCCGGCTTCATCTACGAGGCACTGGTGGCCCTGATGGCCAAAGGACTTTCGGTGAATGACTGCGTAGGCGCGGCCCTGAAGGCAGGCGAGATCAACCTGCGGACCATGGAGCTGCTCGATGCCGGCAACACCGGCACCTACGGCCACCCCACCCCCACCAAGGTGCCGCTGGGCGCGAAAAAGGGCAAGTGCATCCTGATCTCCGGCCATGATCTGAAGGACCTGCAGCTGCTTCTGGAACAGAGCGCGGGCAAGGGGATCAACATCTACACCCACGGCGAAATGCTGCCGGCGCATGCCTATCCGGAACTGAAGAAGCACCCGCACTTCTACGGCCACTTCGGCACGGCCTGGCAGAACCAGCACAAGGAGTTCCCCAATTTCCCGGGACCGGTGCTTTTCACCACCAACTGCATCCAGAAGCCCCAGGAGTCCTACAAGGACCGGATCTTCACCAACGGCCTGGTGGGCTGGCCCGGCTGCACCCACATCCGCAACAAGGACTATACGCCGGTCATCGATAAGGCCCTGGCCATGGAAGGATTCACCGAGGGCACGGACAAGGGCTCGGTCATGGTGGGATTTGGCCGCAACACCGTGCTGAGCGTTGCCGACAAGGTGATCGACGGGGTGAAATCCAAGGCGATCCGCCACTTCTTCCTGGTGGGCGGCTGCGACGGCGCCAAGCCCGGCCGCGACTACTACACCCGCTTCGTGGAGCAGGTGCCCAGGGACTGCATGGTCCTGACCCTTGCCTGCGGCAAGTTCCGTTTCTTTGACAAGGATCTCGGCGACATCGGCGGCATCCCCCGCCTGCTTGATGTCGGGCAGTGCAACGACGCCTACTCGGCGATCAAAATCGCTTCAGCCCTGGCCGAGGCCTTTGGCTGCGGGGTCAACGACCTGCCCCTGTCGATGATCCTCTCCTGGTACGAGCAGAAGGCGGTGGCGATTCTTCTGACCCTGCTCTACCTGGGAATCAAGGACATCCGGCTGGGACCGTCCCTGCCCGCCTTCATTACCCCGGCGGTTCTGCAGGTGCTGGTGGACAACTTTGCGATCAAGCCGATCTCGACCCCGGAACAGGATCTGGCAACGATCCTCGCGGCCTAACAACAGCCCCCTCGCGGCGGTCGGGCATCATTGGCCCGGCCGCCGCTTCTCCAGCGACACCCAGGACGCACTGCCCCCTCACAGACCAGGAAATCGATGAACCGGACCCCAACCCGCAAAGGCACTGCCAGTTTTTTCTCCGGGATCCGGACCCATCGGCTCACCCCGGAGGAACTGGAGCAGATAGCTGATCTCTGCCGACGGTATGCGGTGCAGGCGGTCAGGATCAGCAGCGCGCAGCAGCTGGTCTTCCTCAATCCGCCGGATGCCCTGCTGCCTGCCCTGCGCCGGGAACTGCACCTGTCCGACCCGCCAGCGCTCCGTCGTCATCGGATCAGCTTGGTGCAGGCCTGCGGGGGCCGGGACAACTGCCGGTACGGGGTCGGCGACTCCCAAACATTGGGTGCGGCGATTGAGAGGCTGAGCTTTGCCGAGCCTTTGCCCGCCAAGGTCAAGGTCGGGATTTCCGGTTGCCGGATGTGCTGCTGCGAATCCTGGATCAGGGATGTCGGGCTGATCGCCGAACAAAAGGGCTGGAAGCTTCTGTTCGGTGGCAACGGCGCGGGCAGGCCCCGGATCGGCGACGTGGTCGCCCAGGGCCTGAGCGACAGGGAAGCCCTGGCGCTGGTGGAAAAATGTCTTACTTTCTACCGGGAGCACGCAAAAAATAAAACCCGCACCGCCCGTTTCATGGAAAGAGTGGGAATTGACGCCTTGAAGCAGCAGGTGCTCGGCTGAACAGAATTTTTCCACAAACAATGGGGGACACCATGCAATGCCCAGGACAGGACAGCCGCTACTGGAGCGGCGAGGATGTTTTCGAAACCACGTGCCCGCACTGCGGCCACGCCGTTGAATTCTTCAAGGACGACAGCCAGCGCAAATGCAGCCATTGCGGGCAGAAACTGCTCAACCCGAAACTTGATTTCGGTTGCGCCTCTTACTGTCCCTATGCCGATCAGTGCCTGGGCGCGCTGCCGCCCGAACTGCTCGCCCAGCGCGGCGACCTGTTCAAGGATCGGGTGGCCACCGCCATGCGCCGCTATTTCGGAACGGACGCGAGACGGATCAAACACGCCGAGGATGTCGCCGCCCATGCCGCCGAGATCGGCCGCGAAGAGAGGGGCAACCTGGCGGTGATCATGGCCGCCGCCTTTCTGCACGATATCGGGATCAAGGAGGCCGAGCGCAAGTACAATTCCTCGGCCGCCCATCACCAGCATGCCGAAGGCCCGCCGGTGGCGAGAGCCCTGCTCACCGAACTCAAGGCGGACAACGACCTGATCGAGGAGGTCTGCGACATCATCGGCCATCATCACAGCCCGCGCGCCGAGGAGACGACCAATTTCAAGGTCCTGTACGATGCCGACCTGATCGTCAACCTGGAGGAAAAATTTCACGAACAGCCCCCGGCCGCCGAGCGCCTGGAGGCAATTCTCAACGCCTCCTTTCTCACGGACAGCGGTCGCAGGCTGGCCAAAAAGCACCTGCTGAAGTACGCAAAAAACTAATCCATTCCGAGGAGCTCCATGAAAATCCTGAGAAAAATCATTGAAATAGACGACGAACTGTGCACCGGCTGCGGCGAATGCGTGCCCGACTGCGCCGAAGGCTCTCTGGCGATCATCGACGGCAAGGCCCGTCTGGTGGCGGACAAGCTCTGCGACGGCCTGGGCGCCTGCCTCAAATCCTGCCCCACCGGAGCGCTCACGATCGTGGAGCGGGAAGCCGACGAATTTGACGAAAAGGCCGTGGAGGAATATCTGCACCGCCATAAGCAAGCGCCCAAAATGGTGGCCGGCGGCTGCCCCTCGGCCCAACTGAAGACCTTTGCCGCCCCGTCCTGCGCCGCGGCCAACCAGCCGGGAACCCTGACCGATTCTGCGCTCTCCCACTGGCCGGTCCAGATCAGGCTGGTGCCGGCGGCGGCGCCGTTTCTGGAAAACTGCGATCTGCTGATAGCGACAGACTGTACCGCCGCCGCCTATGCCGAAATGCACCGCGACTTCATCAAGGGCCGGGTGGTCCTCATGGGCTGCCCGAAATTCGATGACGCCCAGCTCTATGTTGACCGGTTCACCGACATCCTCCGGCAACGCCGGATTCAGTCCATCACCGTGGCCATCATGGAGGTGCCCTGCTGCTCGGGCATGCTGCAGATTATTAAACAGGCCCGGGACAAGGCCGGCTCGCAGGTGCCGGTGCGTCAGGTGGTCATCTCGGTTCAGGGCCGGATCATCAACGATCAGAACTGGTAGGAAAGCGAAGCCGGAAACCGGCGGGTTGCTTCTGGATTTCCTGGGTGGTTCTATGGTAGAATGAAAAAAACTTCTTCAGTGCCATGCAGGCTGAAGACTGACCCTGAGAGAAAAAGAGGCCCGGGATGAGCGATAAAAAAAATATTTGCCAGATCTGCGAACGGAAAACCGACGTCTTGAAAACCTGCAAAAGCTGCGGCCGCCGGTACTGCGAAAAGTGCCAGAGCCCCTCCACCAATCAGGACTTCTGCAAGGATTGCGTCAGCATGGAGGGGGTGGTCTCCAAAAAGCACCAATAACCGGGAACCACCCTGTGCACGGTATTCCCCGGCACCAAGCCTCGCAGTCACCCATTGCGCCGGCGTGTCGCATCGTTCTTGCCGTCTGCCTGAGCATTCTTGGCTGGTGGCATACGCTCGCCGGTGCCGCCACCTTTACGGTCAACTCAACCAATGATGTCAACGACCTGACCCCCGGCAACGGCCTGTGTGTTGCCTACCTGATCATCTTTCCACCATTCGTCCTGCCCTTCTGCACCCTGCGGGGGGCCATTGAAGAGGCCAATGCCCTGCCCGGACCGGACCGGATCATTGTCCCGGCCGGCCTGTATCCCCTGGCCCTCTCCGGCACCGACGACACCGCAAGAAATGGCGATCTCGACATCACGGACACTCTGTTCCTCAGCGGTACCGGCGCCAAGGAAACCATCATCGACGGCGGCGGCCTGGACCGGATCTTTGATCTGTCCAAGTCGGCTTCGGAAGTATACATCTCCGGGATGACGATCAAAAACGGCAGCCTGCCGGCGGGTCTTTCCGGCGACGAGGCAGGCGGCGGCGGTATCCGCAACCAGGCGAGACTCACCCTGATCGACCTCAACCTGCAAGACAATGCGGCCTTGGATGATGCCGGCGGCGGACTGCTCAATAGAGCCGCCTGCACCCTGCAAGCCACGACCGTCGCCCGGAACCGCGCCGTCATGGGCGGCGGAATCGCCAACCGACCCGGGGGAACCTTGCTGCTCCAGACCAGTACAGTGCGGGATAACGGAAGTGAAGCCGGGGGAGGACTCTTCAACGAAGGCCGGGTAACGGTGGTCAATAGCACCTTCAGCGGCAACAGGGCACAGGAAAGCGCCCTCGCAACAGGAGGGGGCCTTCTGAATTACGGGTTCCTGGATCTGCTCCAGAGCACGGTTGCCGCAAATCAGGCAAGCATTCCAGGAGGAGGGATCAGTAACAAGGGAATTCTCCGGCTGGCCAACACCCTTGTTGCCGACAACGTAAACGGCGATTGCGACCGGACCAGGGCACCGCTTTCCCTGGGCCACAATCTGGACAGCGACGCCAGCTGCCGACTCTCTGCAACCGGCGACCTGAGCGGGGTGGATCCAAGAATTGACGGACTGGGGCCGCACGGCGGCCCCACGGATACGCACGGCCTGCTCCTGGGCAGCCCGGCGGTGGACCGCGGCCGGGATCTTCGCGCCGAGGGCGTTGCCACCGACCAGCGGGGCATTACCCGCCCCCAGGGCCTGGCCTATGATATCGGCGCCTTTGAGACAGGTCCCCGTTCCCTGGTCCCCCTGATTATGCCCCTGTTGCCGGGCCAAGGGACTGCTCAATAAGCCGCCCCTTGGCCGCCGGAACGAACAGGCTACAGGTTCACCGCGTATGCCCGGCTGCGAAGCAGGAACGGTTCAGGGCGCTGAGCAAGGCCTTGATCGAGGCGATGATGATATCGCTATCCACCCCGGCCCCCCAGTATTCCCGGCCCTGGCCGTTGGTCACCATGATGTAGCTCACCGCCTTGGCCGAGGACCCTTGGGTCAGGGCATGTTCATGATAGGCCTTCAGGGTAAAGCTCAAACCGAGTCCCGAGCGCAGCGCCTCGCAGAAGGCGTCCAGAGGGCCGTTGCCGCTGGCGGCCAGTTTTTCCTCCTTATTGTCGATGAGGAGTACCGCCTCCACGGTCGCCGATGACTGGTCCTCGTTGTCGCCGATGTGGCGTTTGACGACCTCGAAGCCCTTCAGTTTGTAGCAAGGCGTGGCATTGAGATACTCCCGGGTGAATGCCTCATAGACCGCCCTTGCCGGCAACTCCCCCCCGGTGGCGTCGGAGATTTTCTGGATGATCGCCCCGAATTCCGGCTGCATTTCCTTGGGCAGCTTGAGGCCGAATTCCTTGTCCATGACATAGGCGATGCCCCCCTTGCCCGATTGACTGTTGATCCGGATGATGGACTCGTAGGTCCGTCCCACATCACGGGGATCAATGGGCAGGTACGGCACGGCCCAGCAGCCCTCCGCATTCGTATCGCAGGCAACCATGCCCTTGTTGATCGCATCCTGATGCGATCCGGAAAAGGCGGTGTAGACCAGATCGCCGGCATACGGATGGCGGGGATGGACCGGCAGCCGGGTGCAGCGCTCATAAATGTCGATGATCCGGTTGATGCCGGAAAAATCCAGCCCAGGGTCCACCCCCTGGCTGAACATGTTCAGGGCCAGGGTCACGATATCCACGTTGCCGGTGCGCTCACCGTTGCCGAACAGCGTACCTTCCACCCTATCCGCGCCGGCCATCAGGGCCAGTTCCGTGGCGGCTACTGCGGAACCACGGTCGTTGTGCGCATGCAGGCTGATGAGGGCACAATTCCGGTTTTTCATATGGCGGATGAACCACTCGATCTGATCGGCATAAATGTTGGGAGTAGCCATCTCCACGGTTGCCGGCAGATTGATGATCACCGGCCGCTCAGGCGTCGGTTCCCACACCTCCATGACCGCCTCGCAGATCTCCAGGGCAAAATCCAGTTCAGTACCGGTAAAGCTCTCGGGCGAATACTCGTAGCGAATATCGGTATCCGTCCTGCCTGCTTCTTCACGAATCAAACGCGCCCCGCGTACGCCGAGTTCAATGATCTCCCGGCGGCTCATCTTGAAAACCACGTCCCGCTGCAGGGTCGAGGTGGAATTGTAGAGATGAACCACAGCCTTTTTCACGCCGCGCAGAGATTCAAAGGTCCTTTTAATCAGGTGTTCACGCGACTGGGTGAGAGTCTGGATAACCACATCTTCCGGAACGAAATTCTCCTCGATGAGCATTCGGGTGAACTCAAATTCCACCTGGGAGGCGGAGGGAAAACCCACCTCGATTTCCTTGAATCCGACCTCAACCAGCATCTTGAACATGTCCAGCTTTTCCTGCAGGGACATGGGCTGGATCAGGGCCTGGTTCCCGTCACGCAGATCCACGCTGCACCAGATTGGCGCCTTGCTAATCGTTGCGTTCGGCCAGGTGCGATCCGGCAGGTTGACCGGCGGATAGGGTCGATATTTTTTGATCTTGTCGCTCAGCATCATTGATCTCCAGCGTAAAATAAAAAAAGCCACGGTCCTGTACTGAACCGTGGCTTATGGAATCTTCCTTGCTCCTGGTTATCTCAGGACAATCCTCTCCCTAGCGCCACAGTTCGTCTGGGCAGTCCAAGTAGTATCAGGCCGTTCAGGAGGCGAAGTATTGTTTTTTTCTTGTCCATGGCAAAGCAGAAGTTGTTTTCCTTAATACTATTGCGCTTTATCCGTTTGTCAAGCAGGAAAACGAGATCTGCGGGGCACGGCACACCGGTTGCCATGGGTCATAATCCCGGAAAGGGGATGCCCCATGTTGCCGGAAACCAGCGAAGTTGACTATCTGTATGAGGTTCCCCAGTGTGGGCCTGACCGGAAAGATGCTGCTGATTCTGCACAAAAACTATTTGTAACACTTATTTCTTTCCAAACCCTAATTCATGAAGGCCCCGCCGCAGACCGGAATATACTGGCCGGTCAGAAAATCGGCCAGGGGGGAGGCAAGGAAGGCGACCACCCGAGCCACATCCTGGGGCCGGCCGACGCGGCGTTGCGGGGTCATGGCGGCGATCTGTTCCTTCATCGCACCGGGCAGGCCGGCGGTGGCATCGGTTTCGGTCAGACCCGGCCCGACGGTGTTGACGGTGATGCCCATGGGCCCGAGTTCCGTAGCCATCACCCTGGCGATGCTGTCCATGGCGGCCTTGGCCGCGGCATGAGCGCCAAAGCCGTAGCCCGGATCCCGTGACAGGGTGCTGCTTACAAAGATCAGCTTGCCCGCCTTCCTCGGCAGCATGTCCTTGAGCACCGACCGGGAACAGTTGTAGAGCGCGCCCAGTTCGCCAATGAGCTTGCTCTCGATATCCGTCCAGGAGAGTTCGACGAAGGGCAGGATGGGAAAATGGATATTGGCGTTGTTGACCAGGACATCGATACGGCCGAAGCGGGTGATAACCTCGGCGGTCATCCGCTCCACCGCGTCCTTGTCCCGCACGTCCGCCTGCACCGCCATGGCCCGACCTGCCACCGCTTCGATTTCCCTGACCAGGCGTTCCGCCTGCTCCCTGGAGTTGAGATAGTTGACCGCCACCGTCGCGCCGGCCTGGGCCAGCGTCAGAGCGCAAGCCGCGCCGATTCCTCTGCTCGCCCCGGTTACCAGGACGACCTTGCCCGTGATGCCGATGTCCATGCCTCCCCCTCCTTTTCAGGTTGTCACCAAAGTCTCTCGCATAAAACCCGTTGGCGGCGGGAATATGCACGAAGATTCCCGGCGCTATTTTTTCTCCCCTCTTCCGGACTTCGCGCCGCTCTTTTGCGCCTGCTCGATCAATTCCACCAAGGTCAACACCTTGGACTGCACCGGCTTTTCAAAGGTGTCGCGCCACTCCTCCGGGGTCAGCTCCCGGCGGAGATACGCTTCAACTCCAAAATAGGGTTGCCAGCAGAACATGATGCGCGAACAGGGAAGACCGAGGTTCTCGGTGCGGCAATAGGAGAAAGGGATCTGATGGCCAAGCTTGGGACAGCGGATCTGCAACGAATCGTCGGGGGGTTGCGGAGCCGGCTTCATGGCTGCCTTTCCCTGCCGCCGCGCACCGGGATCCGGTCCACCACCCGGTCGAAGTAGGCTGAATCGCCGTCAATACGCAGCGGCCGACCGAGCTTGGCCTCCAGCTTGCACTTGAGCAGGCTGAGCTTCCTGAGCTGGCGGAGTTTGTCCTGTTCGTCCCGGCAATGGGCAAGCAGGTCTTCGGTGCGAACGATCTCGCGATGCAGGGCCACCTCCTCCGGGACATAGCCGGCATTCTTGAGGATCTTGTAGGCCATGCGCAAGTCAGCGGGCACATTGCTCATGTCCTCCACCGGCAGCGGCCGGCCGTGCAAGTGGCGGAGATCAGGCCCGCCGTCTTTCCGGAAGAACTCCTCGATTTTGCGTTCAGCTATGATCTGCAGGGCGGTCAGCATAGGTCATCAGCGGCCGGGGCCGGGGAAAACATTTTTCCGGACAACGACAAGAATAAAACCATCCCTTTTTATAGCTCGTTATGCCGTGGATGTCATGGCTAACCGAAAAAAAAAACGGCGACCGGGAAAAATCCCGACCGCCGCCCCTATTTTGGACGCGTGAGCCGCCCCGCCGATTCCCCGGAAAGAAGGGGAGTAAAAACCGGGGAATCAGCGGGGGCCAAACGTCCAAAAATCAGTGCATCAACAGGATCGCCCTGCTCTTAGACATATCCTGCAAGATGCAGGTACCTTTAAAACATTTTCGCATTGATCAGGAAATGAACATAAATGCTGGCCACGTAGCCCAGGGCGATGACCGGCGTCCACTTCAGGTGCCCGAAAAAGGTGTACATGCCCCTCGCCTGTCCCATCAGAGCCACCCCGGCCGCCGAGCCGATGGAGAGCATGCTGCCGCCGACCCCGGCGGTCAGGGTTACCAGCAGCCACTGCCCCTGGGACATCTCGGGATTCATGGTCAGCACCGCGAACATCACCGGAATGTTGTCGACGATGGCCGAGAGGATGCCGATCATGACATTGGCGGGCGTAGCCCCCCAACCGGTGTACATCACCTGCGAGACCATGGCCAGATAGCCGATGAAACCAAGGCCGCCGACACAGAGGATGACCCCGTAGAAAAACATCAGGGTGTCCCACTCGGCCCGGGCCACATTCCTGAAAATATCAAAAGGGACCACATCGCCGAGCTGTTCTTTGGCCTTTTCCGGGTCAAAGCGGCCGGCACCCCGGGTTAAATGGGTTTTCTTCAGGTAGTAGCCGTAGATCTTGAGATAGGACAGACCGGTCATCATCCCGAGCATCGGCGGCAGGTGCAGGAAGTTATGGAAGCTCACCGCGGTGCAGATGGTGAGCAAGAAAAGGCCCATGACCACCCAGGCGCCCCGCTTCATTTTGATGTTGATCTCGCAGTGGGTGGGCGGGGCCTTGGGCACGGCGAAGCTCATGAACAGCGCCGGCACCAGCCAGTTGACCACCGAGGGGACGAACAGGTTGAAAAAGGTCCAGAAACTGACGATACCCTTCTGCCAGACCATAAGGGTGGTGATGTCGCCGAAGGGACTGAAGGCTCCGCCGGCATTGGCGGCCACCACGATATTGATGCAGGCCAGGGCGACGAATTTCGGGTTGTCCTTGGCAATCGCCATGACCACGGCGCACATCAGCAGGGCGGTGGTCAGGTTGTCGGCCACCGGCGAAATAAAAAAGGCAAGCACGCCGGTAATCCAGAAAAGCTGGCGCAGGGAATAACCGCCGCAGACCAGTCGCACCCGCAGGGTCTCGAAGACGAGCCGCTCCTCCATGGCGTTGATGTAGGTCATCGCCACCAGGAGAAAGAGCATCAGCTCGGCGTATTCCAGGATATTGTGCCGGACCGCGACCTCCGCGGCATGGGGCATGCCGTTGCTCGCGTAGACCCAGGCGATCATCCCCCAGATAAGACCCGCGGCCAGCAGGACCGGCTTGGACTTGCGCAGATGGGTGAACTCCTCGGCCATGACCAGGGCGTAAGCCACGACAAAGATCATCAGGGCGGCATAGCCGACCCAGTGGAAGGTCAGATTCAGGGCGGTTTCGCCGGCGCCGGCGGCCAGGGCCAGGGCGGGCAGACCGAGGCTCGCGCCCAGAATAACGAGAGCGGCGGACAGTGGTGTTTTCATCTCCCTCCTTTCTTGTTCCAGATTGTGTTTATTTCAGATAAAAGCCTGGAGCGAAAAGCGCCGCCAGTTGGCGCTCGGATTTCCAGGCTCTCTTGAACCGGACGGGCCGCAGGCACGGCGCCCGGTTCCGTTGAGCGGGGCGCCGTTGCCGAGACGTTATTATCCCATGCCAGGAGCGGTTTGTCTCGCTAAAAAGGCGAAAACGACCAGCCCGGCGCGTGCCAGCTGTTGCAATCACCGTGGCGAAGACTCAGGGTTTTGCCTGTTACGAAGAGTTATCAGCCCTGTTCCGGCACCGGCTAAAACAGCCTCGCGTTGATCAGGAAATGGACATAGATGCTGGCAGCGTAGCCGAGGGCGATGGCCGGCGTCCATTTCAGATGGCTGAAAAAGGTATACATGCCTCTGGCCTGGCCCATCAGACCGACTCCGGCCGCCGAGCCGATGGAGAGCATGCTGCCGCCGACCCCCGCGGTCATGGTCACCAGGAGCCACTGCCCACGGCTCATCTCCGGATTCATGGTGAGCACCGCGAACATGACCGGAATGTTGTCCACGATGGCCGAAAGCACCCCGATCATGATATTGGCCTGGGTCGCGCCCCAGCCTGTGTACATAACATGCGAAGCCATGGCCAGGTAGCCGATGAAGCCCAGGCCGCCCACGCAGAGGATGACCCCGTAGAAGAACATCAGGGTGTCCCACTCAGCCCGGGCAATGTTCCGGAAAACATCAAAGGGCACGGTGTCGCCCAGCTGTTCCTCGGCCTTGGCCGGGTCAAAGCGGCCGGAACCCCTGGTCCGGTGGGTTTTCTTGAGATAGAAGCCGTACATCTTGAGATAGGCGAGGCCGGTCATCATGCCGAGCATGGGCGGCAGGTGCAGGAAATTATGGAAGCTCACTGCGGTGCAGATGGTGAGCAGGAAGAGGCCCATGACGATCCAGGCACCCCGCTTCATCCTGATATTGATCTCGCAGGTGGCGGGCGGGGCATCGGGCACCGCGAAGCTCATGATCAGGGCCGGCACCAGCCAGTTCACCGCCGAGGGGACAAAGAGGGCGAAGAAACCCCAGAAATCGACGATCCCCTTCTGCCAGACCATGAGGGTGGTGATGTCGCCGAAGGGGCTGAAAGCGCCCCCGGCATTGGCGCCGACCACGACATTGATGCAGGAGAGCGAGACGAACTTGGGATTGTCCCTGCCAATGGCCAGGATAACGGCGCACATCAGCAGTGCGGTGGTCAGGTTGTCGGCCACCGGCGAAATGAAGAAGGCGAGTGTGCCGGTGATCCAGAACAGCTTGCGCAGGGAAAAGCCGCCGCAGACCAGGCGCACGCGCAGGGTCTCGAAGACAAGCCGCTCCTCCATGGCATTGATGTAGGTCATCGCCACCAGGAGGAAGAGCATCAGCTCGGCGTATTCCAGGACATTGTGGCGGACCGCGACCTCGGCGGCATGGGGCATGCCGTGGCTCACATACACCCAGGCGATCATCCCCCAGATGAGGCCGGCGGCAAGCAGAACAGGTTTGGACTTGCGCAGATGGGTGAACTCCTCGGCCATGACCAGGCCATAGGCCAGGACAAAGATCACCAGCGCGGCATAGCCGACCCAATGCGAGGTGAGATTCAGCGCGGTTTCGCCGGCTCCGGAGGCCAGGGCCAGGACAGGCAGACCGAGAAACGCCCCCAGGGCTGCGACAACGGCGAACAGTGGTGTTTTCATTTCCCTCCTCACTCCTTCCTGAATGTAGTGACAGTGCCCATAATAATAGCTCGCGAAAAGTAAAAATAGCGAGCATCAGCCGCTTTGCTTTCAACAACCTACAAGACATGCCGGCCGACAGGGGACAGTCCAATTCCCCCGGCTACGGCTTGATGATAAAGACCGGGCAATCCGCATTCATGGCGACCTGACGATTCACGCTCCCCATCATCAGGCTCCCCAGACCGACCCGTTCATGACTGCCCATGAAGATGACATCCGCCTTGGTTTCCCGGGCAACTTCAAGAATTTTCTCATAGCGCTCGCCCTCCTTGACAAAGGGCGTGACCGTTACGTTGGATTCTTTTGCCTTGTCGGCGATGTCGCCGAGCAGGCGGATCGATTTTTCAACCATTTCCCTGGCCCCCCCGGGCGACAGGGCATAGAATTCATCGGTCAGATCCACCACGGAGACCGCGTTGATCGCCCCGCCGAAGTGGCGTGCATAGGCAATGGCGTTGTCCACCGCCGCGCGGCTGTATTTGGTGCCGTCGGCGCAGAGCAGAATCCGGTTCCAGCGGAGCAGCCTGTCCTCCGGCACAACGATCATATCGCATTTCGAGTAGCCGATGACCCGACCGGTGATGCTGCCGATGACGAACTTCTCCAGACTGGTCATCTCCGCCTTGCCCATGACGATCAAATCGTTTTCCCGCTTGTGGGACACATCGATGATCGCGTCCGAAGGACGACCGTCCTGGAAAAGCACCTCCATCTCCACCTTTTCCTGACGCGAGATCAGCTTCACCCCCAGGATGAAGTCGCCCTTATCCTCACCACCCACATGATCCGCGAAAAAAGGAACGAGCACCAGGACATGGCTGTCGTTCCAGCGGGCTATGCGGCAGGACATCCGAAGGGTGTACTCCGTCGAGATGGTGCCGTCATAGGGGACCAGGATTTTGCTGTAGCGTCTCACGGGTGCTCCTGTTGTTCAAATTGCGACTCGCGAATTTCCGCATGGGAGGCGGTGCGGCACATGACCGCATCATATACCGCACCGCCCCAAAAGGCCAGAGATCAGTGCATGCTCACAACACCGGAGGCCGAGAAAAAGATCAGCGCCGCGACCCACAGAGACAGGACGACGAAGCCGAAAGACTTGGACTTGGCAAAGGCGATCGTCGCGCCCAGCAGACCAGGCAGGGCGACGCCGCAGCCCAGGGCCAGCCCGAACTGGGTGAAGCCGTCACCGGTGAGCAGGTTGCTCACGTAGAAATGCCCCCCCGGAAAGCCGCCGGTCTGACTGAGGGCCCAGACATCCGAGGCGCTCTTACCGGCGAAGATCGCACCGAAGGTGAAGCTCGGATCCATGACGTTACTGTCCATGAAAATCAGGGCCAGGGCCGGACCCACCGTGCAGACGATGGCGGCCGCGATAGTGATCCAGTAGACGATTTCGCCGTAGACGATCTGGGAGATCGGCATTGCCGGCATTCTCAGTGTTTCTGTCCGTTCCATGATAGCACCTCCTGCAATTGTTAATTTGTTACGCAGCCGCCGCGGCCGTCGCGGCTTCCTGCTTGTTGAACCTGCGTACTGCAAAGATCACCCAGGCCAGAATGCTGAAGAACACCGTGGCATTGAGCCAGAAGGGCACGGGCGGGGCCGCGCCGAACACGTTCAGACCCTTGGCGACCAGGCCGAAGCTGGTGAAGAACATGATGCCGATGAGGATGATCCGGACAAAGCCGGCCTTGATCCCTGCCAGCAGCTTGGCGCCGAGGATGCCTCCCAGGACCTGGCCGACCAGCCAGGGCGCGGCAAAGAGGGGAATAATCGCCCCGCTCAGCAGATAGGGCCAGACCGCGATGCAGTCGCCCATGCCCAGCAGGACGCCGCTGTTGGCCGCGGCCACCTTAAGGGGCACGGCCATGACCAGGTTCTGGACCGGCACGATGGCCCAGCCGGCGCCGAGACCGAAGAAACCGGACAACAGGCCCACGCCGGTGATGATCAGCATGGTCCAGCCGGCCCGGGTCATCGGGTAATCCACCACCTTGCCGATGGACCGCTCGTAAAAGGGCAGGCCGAGGTTCAGGGATTTAGTAAAGCCGTCCACATTTTTCACCTCAGGCCATTCGAGCTTCTTGCCGCCCATGATGAAGTACACCCCGAGACCTGCCAGGATCGCGCCCAGGGCCATGCGGACCGCTCCTTCGCCGGCCGCGCCCAGGGAACTGGCCACCTTGATCGCCGCCATCGCGCCGGCAAAAGCGCCGACCCCGTAGGACGCGGCCAGGAGCACCGAAACCCGCAGATTGGCCAGGCCGGAGCGCATGAACGGGCCGGTGGAGACCAGGCCGCTGAACATGGCCACGATCAGCCCGGTGGCGCGCACGATCAGGCTGTCCACCGAGGTGAAGGCCAGCATGATCGGGGTGAAGAGGACGCCGCCGCCAATACCCGCGATGACCGCGATGACCGCGATGGCAAAGCTCAGCAGAAAAAATCCCAGCGAGATGACCCCGATCTGCATGGTGGACATGCCGCCCGCCGGCGCTTCAGCTCCGATCGAGATGAGAAAAATTGCCGCATAGGAGACGATCAGGGTCAACACCATTACGCTGACCTCGAGCATCGGCGGCCTGAACAATCTTCGAATCGCTTCCATGGTGAATCTTACCTCCTTTTTTTATTTATTATTTATCTGTTCAAACAGTTCTCCTGTTGCCCTTGGGTTTGCCCGATCAAAAGACCGGCGCGGAAAGCTCCATGCTTTTGATCTTCCGCCACAATGAAACCCGGTTGATCCCGAGAATCCGCGCGGCCCTGGTCTTGTTGTCGCTTACATGCCGCAGGACCTTGCGGATGTACTCCGACTCCAACTCCTCCAGGGTCGGGAGCCTGCCGCCGGACAACTCCGCGCCGGCCCCGTTCCACTCCGCGGACCGCCGTGTGTCCGGCATGCCCCTGGGGACGACAAGCGGGGCAATGCCATTCGAGACGGACTTTCGTTTCCGCCCCTTTGCCACGGCGCGTTTTTTTCTTGGATGCCCCATGCTCAGCCCCCCGTTGCCTCGCTTCCAACCGCCAATCCCGCGGTGGCCGTGGCAATGTTCCCCTCCATCTTCTTTTTGGCCTGGGCGGCGGCCCGGATGCGTTCCGCCAGCAGTTCAATGTCCACCGGTTTTTTGAGATAATCAAAAACCCCCAGACGCCATGCTTCGGCCTCTTCCCTGTCGCTGCCGTGGCCGGTCTGAATGATGACCTGGATCGCCGGGAAATTTTTTCGCACCTGCCGGAGGACCTCCATGCCGTCGATCCCGGGCATTTTCAGGTCGAGGACCATGACATCCGGTTCACTGTCGTCCATTTCCCGCATGGCTTCAAAGCCGCCCAGGGCGACCTGGCTTGACAGGTCTCTCAATCCGAGACGCTCGGACAGGGTCGTGACAAAATCCTCCTCATCATCGACCAGCAGTATTTTGATATCCTCCATGTCGTTCACCTCTTGCTTGCGTTGCTGTTAAGAAAACCTTCCTCTTGCTTCTCACCCTCGGCGCTGCCTGAATTTCCCTCCGGGTCAGAGGCGCTCAACATCTCGCGAGCCGTCTCGAATTCTCCCGACTCGGCAAAGGCCGCCGCGCTCATCGCATCTTCAAAGGCCGTGACCAGCGGATGCCTGTGTTTCCGCGCCTTTCGCGCCCTGCTCCGCCGGAATGCCTCCGCCATCTTCCGCCGCAGGGCCTCCATGTCGAAGGGCACGGTCAACTCGTCGCTTGCACCGGCCCGCATCCCCGCCATCGAGGCATTGATGTTTTCGCTATTGTTGATCAGGACCGTTTCAGCACAGGGCATTGCATCACGAATGCTTGCGAGCCCGCGCAGCATTGCCTCAGCTTGATGCCGCACATCCACCAGGATTACGTCAACGGCCCTGGTCAGCAGCGCCTGACCCTCTCGCGGGTCATGGCGCCACACCCTGGCCCCCCACTGCTGAAGCTTGCCACCGAGGGTTTCCCCTAAGGCGACATCATCGGTGACGATGAGCAGATCAGGACTCGCCGCTGCCATCCGCTTGCTCCGCCTGCCAGGCATACAGGCCTCACCTCAATTACGCGGTCTTGGCCGCAAGAACGGCATAGGTGACCGGCACGCCGCGCAGACCAATGGCGTCAAGAAAATCACCAATACCGTGCAGATGCGGAGGCCGGTCTTCCATTATGCGAACCGCCTCATCCACCATTCCCCCTTCGGCAAAGGCGACTGCCATAAAGGCCCTTTCCAGATAGGTCAGTTTCTTTTTCTGTGCCGTGCGGGGCATCATTGCCCTGGCGATGTCCCACTCCCCTGCCTCGGCAAAGGTCACGGCCATCATCCACCCACGATATTTTTCCGGATATGTGTTCATGTCGGGCCTCCTTCCTTTCGAATTTTGGCAATTCCCAGCGAACTCACCCTCTTAATAGCAAGGAGCGTGCCACCCTCTAAAGCTCAACGAAATCAATATGTTACACTTGCGCCGAATGTTTTGCCCCGCCATTTCGAAACATATTGGAACATAACGAAACAATGAAACACGAGCTCCCCCTTGAAACAAAACGCACCCTTCAACCTGGCCGGCCGCCACCCTAGCAGCCGATAATGCTGGATTCCCGTCCATTGTGGAATTTTGACGCAGGGCTTGACTTTCGACAAAAGAGGAAATACGATGAAACGTAAGAGGACAAAACGAAACGAAAGGAAATTTCGACCCTCTCACGACCACCTGCTTCAGCCTGAACCGGGACGAACCAATGAATGTTCTCGAGATCATCAACGGCATCCCGCACCCCGTCGCTCTGCTGGACAGGCAGTTCCGCCTCTCTTCCATGAACAGCAAGCTGGAGGCCCTCACCGGCCATGCGGCCGAAAAGGTGAAAGGGATAGGGGTCGAGCATGTCCTTCGCTTTAATTTCGGTATCGGGGAGATTCAGGCCGGACTGGCCAAAGGAGCATCATTTGCCAAGGAGGGGGACGTCATTGACGCGGGCCGAAAAAGGATCCCTATCCGGCTCACCACCTCTCCACTGAAAGGGAAGAATGATCGCCTGGACGGGATCATGATGGTACTGGAGGACATCTCCCTGCTGCACGAGCTGGACCGGAAAGTCCTGCGCCGAGGAGCGCCCGATGCGCTCATCGGTCACAGTGCGAAAATGGAGGAAATATATGAACTGCTGCCGGTACTGGCCTGCACCGATGCCACTGTGCTCATCACCGGTGAAACCGGAACCGGCAAGGACCTGCTGGCCGAGGCTGTTCACAAGGCATCAAAGAGGGCTGATCACCCGTTCATCAAGGTCAACAGCGGCGCCATTCCGGAGGCCCTGCTCGAGTCGGAACTCTTCGGCCACAAGCGCGGGGCGTTCACCGGGGCGCACAGCGACAAGCCCGGCATGTTCCGCCTTGCGCAGGGCGGCACCATTTTCCTCACCGAAATCGGCGACCTGCCCCTGCAATTGCAGGTCAAGCTGTTGACGGTTCTTGACGATCGGGAGTTTTATCCTCTGGGGAGCAGCAAAAAGGTGAGCGTGGATGTCCGGGTCATCACCGGCACTCATCGCGACCTTAAACAACTGGTACGCGAGGGAACCTTCAGAGAGGATCTCTACTTCCGGCTCAATGTCCTGCGCGCGCACCTCCCCCCTTTGCGGGAGCGGGGCAACGATGTCCTGCTGTTGCTGGACCACTTCCTGAAACAAATTGAGGAAAACAGCGGCCGCAGCGGCATGAGCTTCACCGAAGCGGCCCTGGCCCGCCTTGCCGGTTATCATTATCCCGGCAATGTCCGCGAACTGCGCAACATCGTCGAATATGCCGCCAGCATGTGCAAAAACAGCCGCATCGACCTGCGACATCTGCCGCCTTATGTCCTGTCCCAGGAGGAGGAGACATATCCCGACCGCCCCGTCCAGCCCCCATCAATTTCCCCCGACGCCCGCCGCCCCCTCTCGAACGGCGAACCACCCCCCTCTTCGCTTGTCGACTCCGCTTCCAGCTGGACGGAAATAGAAAAAAAGAAGATCCTGGCCGCCCTCCTGCGCAACAACGGCAGCCGAAGCCTGGCCGCCCGTGAACTGGGCTGGGGCAGAAGCACCCTCTGGCGCAAAATAAAACAGTACGAGATAGAATAATAACGATGGAAAAAATTCTGCTCACCTTAAGCGACAGAATGATCGCTCCCCGCTTTGACCTGGCCACCGAGGTGCTGATCGTTTCCACGAAGAACGGCGCGGCGGTGGATTCGCAAAAATCCATGCTGCTGCCGGGACCATCGGCCGATGATCTCTGCGGCCTGGTAATGAAGGAAGATATCGCCGTACTGATCTGCGGCGGCATTGAGGAAGAGCACTATCAGTTTCTGACCTGGAAAAAGGTGCGGGTTTTTGACCGGGTCATCGGCGAGGATGAAGACGTCCTGGCGGAATTTCTGAGAGGGACCCTTCAACCCGGTGCGATAGTGGAGAACAGAAAAGGTTCCGGAGCCGACAGCCATGGATAAATCTTCGCCGCAGGAAGGAGAAAGCTGGATCTCCCGCAAAACAAGAGGCTTGCGCAGCATCCTCTCCCTTGCAAAACGCGCCCGCCGGCTGCGGCTGATTTTGCTGTTCACCATGCTGCTCATCGCCCTGCTCCCCTTGGGTGTCACCGTCGGCCTGAGCTTTTATCAATACCGCAGGCTTATCATCGAAGAGACCCACAATAATGTCCGCTGGAGCGCCAACAGCACCCGGCAGGCCATCGAGGCGTTTCTCGACAAACTGGAGACGACGGTGCTGGTGATCAACAACGCCTACACCCTGGAGGAACTGGCAGACCCGGAGATCCTTGACCAGATCTTCTCGAAATTACGGGCCGAGCACGACGGACTGGTGGACATGAGCCTCATCGGCCCGGACGGAATCCAAAAATCCTATTCCGGTCCCTTTGATCTTTCGGGCAAAAATTACTCGGAAAGCACATGGTTTCAGAACGCCCTGACCAGAAAAATCTATGTGAGCGAGGTCTTTCTGGGATACCGCAATATTCCTCACTTTGTTATCGCGGCGAGCAAAAGGGATCCGAAGGGACGGGGATATTGGGTTTTTCGGGTCAGCATCGACACCCTGATCCTCGACCAATTTCTTGAATCGATGGATACCGAAGCCGTTGACGATATATTTCTGATCAACGAGCAGGGCAAACTGCAAAGCTCCTCGCGCTACTACGGGGAAGTTACGGATCAGGCCAGTCTCCGACTGATGGCTCAACCCAAGAAAACAGGAACCACGCTCATGGTGGACCAGCGGGAGGATCATCCGCTGATCCGGGCGGTCAGCTTTGTCCAGGGATCCCCCTGGATCCTGGTCCTGGACCATCAACGCTATTTTCACCGAACCTCCTGGATTACCTTCAGGAATCAATTGATATCCATTTTCTTTACCTGTACGCTGCTGGCGGTGATCATCGTCTTCTGGCTTGCGGACTACCTGGCCAGAAATATTCAAAAAACGAATGAAAGCCGCGAGATGCTTCTACAGCAGACGGAACACACCAGCAAACTTGCCTCCATCGGCCGGTTGGCGGCGGGCGTGGCCCATGAGATCAACAACCCGTTGTCCATCATCAACGAGAAGGCTGGACTGATGAAGGATCTGCTGCAAAGAACCGATGACTTCCGCCATCGCGACAAATTCATCGCCCAGCTCGACGCCCTGGAAAAGGCCGTCCAGCGAAGCCGGGTGATAACCCATCGTTTGCTCGGTTTTGCCAGAAGAATGGAAGTTTCCCTCGAATCGCTGCAAGTGGCGGAGGTCATCGAAGAGGTGCTCGGCTTTCTCACCAAGGAGGCGGCCTATCGGAACATCAAAATCGAAAAATTTTTCGAGCCGGACCTGCCGGACATTCAAAGCGACCGGGGTCAGCTGCAGCAGGTCTTTCTGAATATCATCAACAACGCCATCGATGCGGTGGCTGACGGCGGAGAGATCAGCATCGCCTGCCAGAAAACTGGCCAGGGCATCCAGGTGGACATCAGTGACAATGGCCCCGGCATCCCGCCGGAGATCATGAAAAATATTTTTGAACCGTTTTTCACCACCAAGCGAGGCAAGGGCAAGGAGGGAACCGGCCTGGGCCTGTCCATTACCTATGGGCTGGTCAAGAAACTCGGAGGAGAAATCTCCGTGCGCAGCGAGGGCAACGTCGGCACCACCTTCAGCATGACCTTTCCCCTTGTCCAGAAAAGGCGGGCAGAGGGTTGATAATGAATAAAATCAAAGTATTGATCATTGACGACGAAATGGATTTCGCCTCCACCCTGGCCGAACGCCTCGAGCTCAGGGACTTTGACAGCAAAGCGGTGGAAAGCGGCGATGAAGCCCTTTCCCTTTTCGAGGGGCAATGGCGGCCTGACGTGGTGATCCTGGACCTGAAGATGCCCGGCCGGGATGGGCTGGCCACCCTGGACCTCATTAAAAAGGAAGATCCCGCCATCGAAGTCATCATGCTGACTGGCCATGGCTCGACCACCAGCGGAATCGCCGGCATGAAAAAGGGGCTGTTTGATTATCTGATGAAACCCATCGACATCAGTGTTATTGTGGAATCAATCAACAAGGCGGCGGCGAAAAAAACGGCATAGAACCACGTTCACCTTCAGGACCGGCTCCCGCTCATGGAAACGAGAAAACAAAATTGCTGGGAGTTCAACCGCTGCGGCCGGGGTCCCGACGATACCGAAGAGGGCGGACAGGAGCGTTGCCCGGCGGCCACCGAGCAACGGCTTGCCGGCGTACACGGCGGCACGAACTCCGGCCGGGCCTGCTGGGTGGTGGCCGGCACCCACTGTGGCGGCAAGGCGCAGGGCACGCACGCGGCCAAACAGGGAGGGTGCGAGCAGTGCGCCTTTTATCAGCAGGTGGCCAGGGAGGAAGGCGCGAACCTGCAACGCTCCTTCGCCCTCCTGGCCCGCCTGAAAAATTCCGCCCGCCGTCCGGACATCTCCGAAAAAAAGCTTGGCGTGCTCATCGGCGGCTCCGGCCTGATCGGCGGCGCGCTGATGCACTATTTCAAGACCGAGCGGACCGACGCCTTCGAGTTGCTCTCGCCCAACAGCAAAAAACTCAGCCTACGCGAACCCGGGGACATCAAGCACTATTTCCGGAAATACCGGCCGGACTTCATCATCAACTGCGCCATCGCCGCCCTGGACAGCGACGCTCAGCTCACCTACGAAACCAACTATCTGGGCTGCATCAACCTGGCCAAGGTGGCCATGGCCCTGAAGATTCCCTATATTCAATTCAGTTCCGCCGCCACCCTGCCCAACGGCGAGAATCTGACCGAGGAGCAGACTCTGCCCCTGCGCGCGGAGCTGAGCAATTACGCCAAATCCAAGCTGATGGCCGAACACACCCTGCGCCACCTCAACGAAACCGGCGGCCTGGACTATTCGATCATCAAACTGGGGGTGGTCTACGGCAAGCACGACCACAAGGTCCAGGGCTTCCATCGCCTGCTCCTGACCATCGCCCGGCAGTCCCTGCTGGTGATGATGACCGGCCGGGGCGTCAAACATTCCTATACCTGCTGCCGGAAAATCCCTCCCTTTGTCGACTATATCCTGGCCCACCGGGATGAGTTCAGCGGCCAAAGCTATCACTTTGTCGACCAGGAGCCGGTGGAGCTCAGCCGCTTGATCCTCGCCATCAAGTCCGCGCTCCGGATCTCCGTCCCCAAGGAAATCTACCTCTCCTACCCCCTGGCCCGTTTCGGCACGAACTGCCTGAAACGGATCCTGCGCGGCCTGAACCGGATCGGCATCGAGGCCCGCCTGCCGGCCGAAATGATGTTCATGGAAAATTTTTACGCCACCCAGACCCTGTCCACGGCAAAGCTTCAACAATCCAGCTATGGCCTCCCTGAACCGGAAACGACGGTCTTCACCGAACTCCCGGGCCTCCTCGCCTATTACCTCACCCGCTGGGAGCACCTCAACCTGGTCACCGCCTCCTACAATGTCTGCCGGATCGACCCCCTGAAGCAGACCGACGGCTTTTGCCGCAACCCCCAACAACTCATTGAGGCCGTCCACAGCGGGACCATCGACCCCCTCGCCGATTTCGAGGAACTCCGCCAGGACGAATCCGCCCCGCAAGGTTGAACCATTTTCGCCTGCCCCTCTCACGAATATGATGGCAGCACCTGAAACTAACGAGTAAAATAATTTTTTTTATCCCCGGTAAACAGCTACCCCATTCCATGTATATGCGCGCACATATGACTACGGTATTTTTTGGTTCGTTCCTCCGGCTGCTGCCGGTCCTGCTTCTCCTCCTGCTCGCCGGCTGCGGACCCGGCGACCGGCCCGGCGCCATGGCCGTCGTCGGCCAGCCCGCCCCGACCTTTACCCTGACCGACCTGCACGGCAAAAACTGGCGGCTGGCCGATCTCCAGGGCAAGGTTGTTTTTCTCAACTTCTGGGCAACCTGGTGCCAGCCGTGCCTGCAGGAAATGCCCTCCATGGCAGCCCTGAACCGAAAAATGCCGGCGGATGCCTTTCAGATGATCACCATCCTGTACAATGATCGCCCCGAGATCGCCGGCAACCTGGCGCAGAAAATGGGGCTGACCTTTCCGGTGCTGGTGGACGCCAACAGCATTGCCGCCCGCCAGTACGGCCTTACCGGCGTCCCCGAAACCTATATCATCGATCCGCAGGGGATCCTGCGGGAGAAATTCATCGGGCCGCTGAACTGGGACTCTCCGGCTGCTCTTGACCTGATGGCCAAATACCTGCCGGAGCCGGCGGAACAGAGCGAGGCCGGCGCCAACGCCTCGCCGCAACCGCAACCGTCCCACTGACCGCCGCCCTGCACAGCCCCGCCGGATGTCCCTCCCGCAGATTATCTTCATTGCCGTCGGCCTGGCCGCCGATGCCTTTGCTGTCTCGGTGAGCAGTGGAGCGATCATTGAAAGGCTCCGACTGCGTCATGTCCTGCGCATCGCCCTGTTTTTCGGGGGCTTCCAGGCAATCATGCCCTGGATCGGCTGGAGGGTCGGCAGCCTGGCCAGCGGCCTGATCCGGGCGGTGGACCACTGGCTGGCCTTTGTGATCCTCAGCCTCATCGGCGGCAAAATGATCTACGAATCCTTCCTGCTGAAGGAGGAAGCTGCGGAAACCGCCAACCCGCTCAACTATTATGTCCTCATATCCCTGGCCATCGCGACCAGTATCGACGCCCTGGCCGTGGGCGTCACGTTTTCCTTTCTTAACGTGTCCATCTATGAGCCGATCGTGATCATCGGCGCGGTAACCTTTCTCCTCTCCGTGGCCGGCACCTATATCGGCGATTACTTCGGTCACATCTTTGAAAACCGGATCGAATTGGCCGGCGGCCTGATCCTCATCGGCATCGGCTGCAAGATCCTGGCGGAGCACACCCTGCTCTGATCGGAAAACCCCGTGGACTTCCCCGGACAATCAGCTTACAATACGAAAAAATGCCCGTCCACCGGTCAGAAGACCGGAAAACAAGTAATTCCATGACAGGAGGAGCACCCATGAGCGCGACTGACCGAAATCTTCAAGAGGCCTTTGCCGGCGAATCCCAGGCAAACCGCAAATACCTGGCTTTTGCCGACAAGGCGGAGCGGGAGGGATACAAACAGGTTGCCAGGCTGTTCCGGGCCGCGGCCCATGCCGAGACCATCCATGCCCATGCCCACCTGCGGGCGATGAAAGGGATCGGCGACACCGCCGCCAACCTGAAGGAGGCCGTTGCAGGAGAAACACACGAATTCAAGGAGATGTATCCGGCAATGATCGAGGCGGCGAAACAGGAAGGGCATAAGGCCGCCGAACGCTCCTTCACCTACGCCAACGAGGTGGAAAAAATCCATGCCGCCCTGTACCAGAAGGCCCTGGATTCGCTGGACAGCCCCGTGGAAACCGACATCCATGTATGCAGCGTCTGCGGCTACACCTGCGAGGGCGATGCCCCGGATAAATGCCCGGTCTGCGCAGCCAACCGCAACGCCTTCGTCAAGATTGATTGAGCAATAGGCACCGGAGAGGCGGGACAAAACAATAAAGAACATGTACCATTGCGTGGCACAAAAAAATGATTACAGTTGAAGTATAAGAAACCTCCCCGAGAGGTTCATTACCCTCCTTGCTGTTTCCCCTCCTTGACGGCAGGGAGGGTTTCTTTTTTCTACTGCGAATAGCCGGTGGCAAAGAGTTCGAATAGCTTTTCAAACAGGACCGGAATGGCGGAAGCCTGGGCGCTGGCCGAGCCGGCATAGGTCTTGGTCAGTTCGAAGGCCCGCTCAAAGGCCTCCCCGTTTTCTGCTTCGTGCGGCTGCTTCAACACTTTGACCAGCGCCAGGGCCATCTTCTCGTTCATATCTCCTCCATTGCAATCCAAAAGTATGTCATCGCGGCATAGTATTTCGTTCCAGGCCTCACTCATTCCAGGAAAAGAGGGCCGCACCCAGCACCAGGCAGACCAGGGTCACCCCGAGCAGGACGAGGCACTCGGGTCCGACCTCGGCGAGCGTCGCTCCGTCGTTCATCACCTTGCGCGCCGCCCGCAACAGATGGGTGAGGGGCAGCAGCTCGGAAAGCGACCTGACCCACTGGGGAGCACCTTCCAGGGAAAACCAGACCTCTGAGAGAAACATCATCGGCCAGGTGATGAAATTGACCAAACCGCTGGTGAACTCTTCGCTCGTTCCCCGCGCCGCCAGCAGGAGACCCAGAGAGGTCAGGCTCGTGGCGCCGAGGGTGAAGACGATGAACAGGTCCAGGTAGGAGCCGGCCACCTGGAAGGAAAAAATCAGCTCCACTCCGAGCCAGACCACGACCAGGGAAAAAAGCAGAAGCAGAATCCGGGACAGGGCCTGGGCGGTCAGGTATTCGAAGGCGGTCAGCGGGGTGGCCCGAAGACGCTTCAACGCCCCGTTTTTCCGGTAACGGACTATGATGTAGCCCACCCCCCAGAGGGCGCTGAACATCATGTTCATGGCCAGAATGCCAGGGAAAAGCCAGTCGAGGTAGCGGATGCCTCCCCCGGGCACCGCGACCTTTTCGCCGAAACCCGGCCCGTCCGGAATAAGCGACGCCTGAAAAAGCCGTTCGACGACATACCCCCTGGGCGACGAATCCAGGAGCCAGTACTGGCGGGTTGGCGAATCGAGCCGGACCAAAAAATCCACCTTGTGATGCTTGAGTTTCGCAAACCCCTCTTCAAAGGTGGAAAAGCCGATGAACTCCAGATATTTGGTTGCTAGAAATTTCTGAGGAAGGGAAGAGGCGGTTTCCCGGGATACGACGTCGGTGGGTACCGGAAACACCCCTACCTTGAAACCAGAATATTCGCGCCCTCCGAAGATGATCCCGAAGCCGGCGATGATCAGAAACGGAAAAAGAAAATTCCAGCCGAAGGCGGCCTTGTCCCTGAAGAATTCATAATTGCGAGCCTTGAACATGGCCCGGATCCGTTGCCAGTTCATCCCGTCACTCCCGCAGCTTGCGGCCGGTCAGGTGCAGAAAGACATCTTCCAGGTTGGGCGAGTGCACCGTCATTTCGGCAAGATCGACCTTGAGGGCCAGCAGCTGCGCAAGGCCGGCATCGACCCGGTCGGTGGTGATTTCCAGGCGACCGTTGACCTCCCGGTGGGAAAAGGGAAGCTCCGCCA
Organism: Desulfobulbus sp.; assembly: GCA_003604995.1. GTDB lineage: Bacteria > Desulfobacterota > Desulfobulbia > Desulfobulbales > Desulfobulbaceae > UBA10518. The sequence continues at coordinate 26,690 of QZJD01000071.1, forward strand.
GGGGCGTCCGCACGCTCGCCCTCGGCAGGGAGATGGTCACCCCGGCGCAGTAACGGTTGACCAGCTCCGCCGGTGCCCCCCGGCTGATGACCCGGCCGTGATCCATGATGGCGATTTCGTCGCAGAGGTACTCGGCCTCATCCATGAAATGGGTGGTGAGGACGATGGTCCTGCCTTCATTCTTGATCCCGCGGATGATGTCCCAGAGGTATCGGCGGGCCTGGGGATCAAGTCCGGCGGACGGCTCGTCGAGGAAGAGCAGTTTCGGCCGATTGACCAGGGCCAGGGCCAGCATCAGCCGCTGGGCCTGGCCACCGGAAATTCGATCGTTCATCTTGTCCAGGATCTCCCCGAGGTTACAGATTTCGGCAAGCCGTTCGATGGACTCCGGCGCCTGATAAAGCCGCTGAAAAATCAGCAGCGTTTCACGCACGGTCATGAAATTGAGCAGGGAGGTGTGTTGGAACTGGATGCCGATTTCCTGCTGAAAGGCCTCGGTCTTGGGCGTGCCGTTGAACAGGATCTCGCCTTCGGTCGGCGGGATTATTCCCTCGATCACCTCCAGGGCGGTGGTCTTGCCGGCGCCGTTTGGCCCGAGCAGGCCGAAACAGATTCCCCGGGGGATGGCAAAACTTATTCCGTCCACGGCGGTGACCGTGCGGTAGCGTTTGACCAGATTGTTGACTTCAAGAATAGGGGGCATCAGCATTCTCCTTGTCGGAAGATAAAGTATTTCCCGGACCAGGTATAGTGTTTTGTCTGCCTGGAAATGAAATCCCTTCTATGCTCCCGCCTTTTTTTTTGGTATCATGATAACGTTTTTGCTACAAACTCACGGTTGATGACCATAGATCAGGAATCACCCATGTCCAGGAAAACGGCTTTCACCTCCGCACTCAGGCTTCGTGCCTTTCCCGTTGCACTGCGCCTGCTCCTCGCCATATCAGTTGCTCTCACCGGCACGCCTCTTTGCGCCGCGACCTGGTACGTCAAGCCCAGCGCCGAAGTACCGGTCAGATCCGGCCAGGGTTCGGACTTCAAGATCCTTGCCGTCGTCCCGGACGGGATGACCGTTGAACTGCTGGAGGAGGTGGACGTCTGGGCCAGGGTTCGCACGCCCGGCGGCACCGAAGGATGGCTGCTGAAAAGATACCTGACCAGCGAACCGCCGCCTTCCCTTGCCGTGGCGGAACTGCGGGCGAAAAATACCAGCTTGACGGAAAAAAGCGACGAGATCAGCCGCAAGTACGATGAACTTTCCGCCATGCATGGCCAGAAGGAGCAGGAACTGGGCATCTGTCTCGCCGAGCGGAATGAGATCAGCGCCAGTTATGAAACCCTGCGCCGGGACACCGCCGATGTCATCTCCCTCCAGAACAGGCTTGCCGAGACCAGCCAGGCGCTTGAGAAAACCCGGGAGCAACTGGCCACCCTGGAGAAGAAGCAGGACAAGCACAAACGCAATGACTCTCTGCTCTGGTTCCTGGCCGGGGGTGGCGTTATGCTGAGCGGCTGGTTCTTGGGGGCGATGACCGCCCGGTCCCGGAAGAAAAAATCATCCCTGCTGAGCTGATCACAACCCGCATGGCCATCGTGGTCAGCCCGGCTCGGCGAAAAAATAATTTCTACAATCCTTACGTGATTTCAAGGCGTTATAAAAAAAATGAAGCAAAGCAGCATTTTTTTGCATTGGCAGGTTCCATTTTAGTGGCATAAATTAAAAATAATGTGTATTATATTAAAAGCCAATTAAGGAAAGGCGAAGGAGCAACGAAAACAATCATATCAGTGTCCAAGTTCGACCCCATTTACAATTTTCAATAAATACAAGCATACCGTATGCCGAATAATCGGCATGCACCCCGGGTTTTCCATGGCAGGAGAATTCGGTTTTTTTAAACAATGGTTTCCGCAAGAAACCGCGCAGTAAGGAGTAGCACAAATGTCAGAAGGAACAGTAAAGTGGTTTAATGATTCTAAGGGCTTTGGTTTTATCCAGCAGGATGGCGGCAAGGATGTTTTTGTCCACCATTCAGCCATCCAGGCTCAGGGCTTCAAGAGCCTGCAGGAAGGACAGCGGGTCCGCTTTGACGTCGTCGAAGGCGCCAAGGGACCGGCAGCCGCCAACGTGGTTGCCATGTAACCCGGCCTCAATTATACCATGAAAAAACCCCGCCGCCGGCGGGGTTTTTTTTTGCTGCTTCACCGGCACGCCCGGGTCAGCTAATCCTTGCAGGGGATGCTGCTGATGACCTGATTGCGGCCGTTTTCCTTGGCCTTGTACAGGGCCTGATCCGCCCTGGAAATCAAGTCGGTCGGCTCAGAGCCCCGTTCCGGGACCCAGGTAGCCACCCCCATGCTGACCGTCACCTGTTCGCTGACCTTTGAACTTTCATGGGGAATCTTCAAATCCAGGACATTGGCCCGCATGACCTCGGCCACTTCCATGGCCCCTTTCACCCCCGTTTCCGGTAAAATCACCGCAAACTCCTCCCCTCCGTAGCGAGCCACGAGATCGGTATCCCGTCGTCCCCCTTTCTCCAGAGCCTTGGCCACCTTTTTCAGGCATTCGTCACCGCCCTGGTGGCCGTACCGGTCGTTGTAGAGCTTAAAAAAATCGATATCGAGCATGATCAGGGAGAGAGAGGTCGAATGGCGGATGGCCCGGTGCCATTCCGCTTTCAGAACCTCATCAAAACGGCGGCGGTTCGGGATCCCGGTCAGGCCGTCCAGGGAAGAGAGGCGCTGGAGGATCTGATTGGCCTCAGCCAGTTCGCGCTGACTCTTTTCCAGTGCCCGAAACGCCGCGTCACGCTCCTTCTGATTGATATAAGCCTGCGAATGGTATTTGATCCGGGCGATCAGCTCAATCCGGTCGGGCAACTTCACCAGGTAGTCATTGGCCCCGTAGGAAAAGGCCTTGCTTTTGATCTCCGGCTCCTCCTTGGTGGAGAGGACGATGATCGGCACCTGGGCCAGCACCGGATTGGCCCGGTAAAATCGGACCATGGTCAGGCCGTCGATATCAGGCATGACCAGATCCTGGAGGATGATCGTCGGCTTCAGCTCCGTGGCAATCTTGACCGCCTCGGTGGGATCCTGGCAGGAGTAGAAATCGAGATCCTCACTGCTCAGCGCCCGCCGTACGGCCTCGGCTATCATTGCCTGGTCGTCGACCAGGAAAACGCTGATCCTGGACGCCGAAATACCTCCGGGTTCACCACTGGTTGTTCGTTCCGTTTCCGTCATCTTCTCTTTCCCCTTATCCCCCTACAAGTATTTGTATCTTTCCGCCGATTTCCCCCGCCGGCAGCACGTCCCGCGCGCCCCCGGCTTCGATGGCCGCCTTGGGCATCCCGAAAACAACTGAACTCTTCTGATCCTGGGCAATGGTATAGAAGCCCCGCTGCCGCAAGGCAAGCAACCCCTCCGCGCCGTCCCTGCCCATCCCGGTCAGGATCACCCCGGTGCACCGGCCCTGCCAGTGCTGGGCCACGCTGTTGAACAGGACATCCACCGACGGATGATAGTAGTTGTCCCGGGGCTCCCTAACATAGCTGAACGTCCGGTTGGCCCGCATGACCACATGGTCGTTGGTGGCGGCGACCAGGACCACGCCGGCTTGCGGGGAGTCGCCCTCTTTCAGGACCCGTACTTTCAGGGCAAGCTGGGTATTGAGCCAGGTGGCCAGGCCGCCGGTGAACTGTTCGTCCATGTGCTGAACCACGACCACGGCGGCGGGAATCTCACGGGCCAGACCCTGCAAGACGGTGACCAGGGCCTGGGGCCCTCCGGTGGAACTGCCCAGCAGGAGGAGATGCGGCCCCTTTGCCGGAGGGGGGGGGCAATCAACCATCCCCGTCCGCGATAGGGCCGGCGTCCGTTCCTTGATGCCGGCCACCCTGGCGATTCGATCGATCTTGACCAGCAACTCCTTGCCGTCTGCGCCGCTCTTACCGCCCAGCACCGGGGTGGCCACCACGTCCAGTGCTCCGGCCCCCATGGCCTCGAAAACCTTAGCGCTGTTGCCGGTGACCGTGGACGTTACGATCAAAATCGGACAGGGGCACAGCTTCATGATCCGGCGAGTGGCCTCGACCCCGTCCATGACCGGCATGATCATATCCATGAGGATGAGATCCGGCGTTTCCTGGGCGCAGCGTTCAATAGCGACGCGTCCGTTTTCCGCGGACCATATCACCCGATGCTTCTCCCCGGCGGTTATCACCCGGCGCAGGGTCTCCACCACCATGGGCAAATCGTTGACTATCCCGATCTTCACGCCAACCTCACTCTAACGCCTGTTTTCCACGACTTCCTGCGGGGGGCCGATCAGCTCCTCCACAGCCCTGACCAGGGTTTCGTCCTGAAAGCTTCCTTTGGTCAGGTAATAATCCGCTCCGGCCTCAAGCCCCCGGGCGCGATCCATTTCCCGGTCCTTATAGGAAACGATGATCACCGGCAGAGTCGTAAACCGCGAATCCTGACGAACAAGGCTCACCAGCTCGATGCCGTCCATCCGCGGCATATCCACGTCCGTGACCAACAGATCAAAGTGATCGTTGCGCAAAATATTCCAGCCGTCCAGACCATCAACGGCGGTACTGACATCGTAGCCTTTGAGGGTCAGCATTTTTCGCTCCACCTCCCGCACGGTGATGGAGTCGTCAACCACTAGAATCCGCTTCACCGTCCGTTCGACCTGCAACTCGTCGGTGCCGATCCGCCGCAGCCTGTTGCCCGAGATCAGAGAATCAATGGAGTGGACCATGTCCTCCACATCAACGATCAGGACCGGCATGCCGTCTTCGAGAATCGCCACCGCGCTGATATTCTGCACTTTTTTCAGACGCCGGTCCAGGGGTTGCACGACCAGGTCCCTTATTTCCAGAAACTTGTCGACGATCAGGCCGTAACGGTTGTAGCGATCACTGATGATCACGATCAGCAGGTCCCGCTCCTCTGCCGCATCGTCCTTCTCCTTTTTGCCCAGGATCTGGGTCGCCGAAACCAGGCCGACACGATCCTGGCCGAAGGTCATGTACTGCCGGCCCTCCACCTCCCGCACCTCGGCGGCCGGCAACCTGATCACGTGATCGATGGCCACCAGGGGAAAGGCATAGCTCTCGCCGCAGATTTCCACCAGTAGAGAACGCATGACCGAAAGGGTGAGGGGAAGCAGCAGCTCAAAAGAGGTGCCCACCCCCAGCTCGGTGCTGGTGCGGATAATGCCCCGCACCTCGTGCACGGCGCTGTGCACCACGTCCAGCCCCACCCCCCGGCCGGAGACCTTGCTCACCGTGTCCCGGGTGCTGAAGTTGGGCAGGAAAATAAATTCGAACAGTTCCGTGTCCCGCAACTGCCGGGCCGCCTCTTCGGTGATCATCTTTTTGGCGATAACCGCGCTGCGCAGTTTTTCCACATCGATACCGCGGCCGTCGTCGCTGACCACGACACTGAGCATGCCGGCGCTGTGGCGGGCCTCAAGACGGATGACCGCGGTTTCTGTCTTTCCGGCCGCCCGGCGTTCGTCGGGCGTATCAACGCCATGGTCGATGGCGTTTCTGATCAGATGGTTCAGTGGCGCCTCGATCTTCTCAAGAATATCGCGGTCCACCAGGGTATCCTCGCCGATGACCTCAAAACGGACCTGCTTGCCCAATTCCCTGGCCACATCCCGCACCATGCGGGGAAAGGCGCGCGCGCCGTCGGCAAACGGCCGCATCCGGTTGGCCAGGACCTCCTGGTACAGATGATGCGAAATCTCGGTAGCCCGCCGGGCATGGTCTTCCACCTCGGTCAGCAGGGCATTGACCTGGTTGCGACAGACATCCATCTTGCTGATCAGGTTGCGGAACCCGCTGCGGCTCAACTCTTCCGACGCGCCGATACTGATGGTTTCCGTGTAAATATGCAGGAGGCGGTGGACATCGTCCTGCCGGTGTTTGAGGAGCAGGAGCTTCTGGGCGAATGCCGGCAGCCAGCGGGACTCCACCCGCACCTCGCCGGCATAGCCCATGAGCCGGTTCATTCCCTCCGCGGAAACTCGCAGAGCCCGATCGGCCGGCTTATCCGCGGCAGCCTCCTGGCCCGCTACTTCCTTTTTGGCCTGTATCCCCGGCGCTTCGGAAACAACCGCGGCAGCAGGAGCGGCAGAGGCGGTCGGCGGGACGGAAACGGCGACGGCCTTTGAAGCAGCCGGCATCTCTCCGGCCGCCATCTTCCTGAAGCCTGCCTCCAACTCCTTGATCGATCCCTCCTGCTCAACAAGCCAGCCCGGCAACGCAGTGTCCCCGTACGCAGCTGCCTCCTCGAACAGGTCGACGCCCTTAAACAGTTCATCTATGAACGCCTGCCCCAGAACTACTTTCCCCTCCTGGCCCGCGACAAAGAGATCTTCCATGGCATGGGCCAGCCCCACGACCAGCGGCAGGTCGACCACCCTGGCCGCCCCCTTGATCGAATGGGCCGCCCGCATGAGCGCGGCCAGGGCTTCGGCATCGGTGGAATTTTGCTCCAGAACGAGAAGATTGTCGGTCAGGGTGGCGCAGTGATTCTCAGCCTCCTGCCGGAAAAGATCCAGCATGGACATGCTGCTCAGATCCGTCGGATACTCCTGTTTCGGCCGTTTTTTCTCCCTGGTTTTCCGAGCAGGCGACGAGGACGCTGTTTCAGCGTCCCGGGCCGGCGCCTCTTCTTTGCGCTCGTCCTCCGGTTCCGAAGGGGGAGGCTCTTCCTGCCGCGCCTCCTTCTTCACAGGCGGTTCCGCCTGCGCGGACCGCTCGCTGGTCATCTCCACATAGGAAGCCGCCAGCTGCTCCATCGCTTCCTGCTGACCGGCAAGCCAGGCGGGAATATCATCCTCCGGGACGGGAATCAGGCCGGTTATTCTGTCCACGCCCTGGAGCAGAAGGTCGATGTCGCCGGCCTGCAAAACAGTCCGGCCTTCCTGGGCCGCGACAAAGACATCCTCCATGGCATGGGTAAGGGAGACGACGGGCTGCAGGTCCATAATCCTGGCCGCGCCTTTAATAGAATGGGCGGCCCGCATCAGGGTCGTCAGCACCTCGGGATCGACGGGATTCTTTTCCAGGGCCAGAAGCTGGGTTGAAAGGACGGCGCAATGATTCTCCGCCTCCTGTCGAAAGAGATCCATCATGGACATGGCGCTCAGGTCATTGCCGCCGCTCATTGCAGACTCCTTATCAATGCCTCAAAAAGAAGCCGGTCGTCGAGAAAACCGACATCAAGCTTCTGCACACACAAAATGCCTCTGGTAAAGGCGGCCCTGGATCCGGAAACCGTGACCGGCAGCTGCTGCAGCATTCCCTCGGCATAACGAAAGGAGCCATGGACCTCGCTGACCGGAAAGACAATCCGTTCACCGTTGCGTTCCGCCACCACCAAACGGGAAGGAGAAATATACTTGTCGCTCTTCTCGTCGCCCTTTTCAAAACGTTCAATACCCAAAACCGCGCCTATGGAAAAACAGAGCTCCAGCTTTCCCCGGATATTGACCACTCCGCGCAGGATATTGTTGCTGCGATGGGGGATCGTATGAATCACCCCGAACTCGACGACCTCCTGAATCAGCTTGGCCGGCAGGGCAAGCCATTCGCCCCCGGTCCGGAAGACAAAAGCGGAGTGGACGGTGACCTTCTTCTCGGCCTTCACCCTGGCGAAGATTGAGGTCCACTCTTTCCGGTAGTTCTCTGAAAATTCCCGATCCAGAAGGTGCCGGCCGGCGGAGGTGTACACCGGGCAATTCCGGCAGTGAACCACCTTTTCCAGCCTGGGGCACCGTTTTTCGGCCGTACTCCAGACGCCGATCTTTTTCCAGCAGTCAGTGACCGTGAACTGCATTTCCCTCAAGCCCCCTTCCGGCACTATTTCCCTCCTTCCTCCTGGATTTTTCTTGCCCGCCGTCGATAATTGGCCGCGCCATCGCGATCGCCCGCCCGTTCCGCCAGCAACGCCAGGTGGATCAGGCTGTCCACATTGCCCGGATCAAGGTACACCGCCTTGCGGAGCAGTTTCATGGCCTCGTCCGCCTGGCCCATGCTGTCCCGGATGATGCCCAGCAGATAATACCATTCAGCCGCGGGACCGTGCCGGCGCAGATGCTCTTCACTTCGCTGGACCGCCTCTTCAAGCCGGCCCTGGTCGGCCAATCTTCTGACCAATTTTAATTCGGCAGCGCCCTGCGCCTCTCCGACAACCGCGGTACGGCGCGGCGCGGTTGTTTTTGCCCGTTTCCCGGCAGGGGCGGAACGGGACAAAACAGCAGCGGGCTGTTCCAGGTCGCAGGCTCCGGCATCGGACCACGCGCCCTCTGTCTTCGGCTTCTCCAGGCGGCGGAAGGCAAAAGCCCTGGCATGGGCTACGGAAAACAGCCTTGAACCGGAAAAGAGCCCTGCCTCCGCATGGCCGGTAAACAGTATGCCGCCCGCCAGGAGCGCCTGGTGCAACAACTCCAGCGACTGTCCCTGGGCCGCTTCGTTGAAATAAATAAGGACGTTGCGGCAGAAGATCACGTCATAACGCCCAAGACTTGCCATGAAGCCCGGCTGGATAATATTGCCCTGGACAAAACGGACCTTCTCGCGCACATTCTTCTGCAGGACATACCCCTCATCCCTGTTCGTAAAAAATACATCCCGGAACGAAAGGTCTCCGCCGCGAAAAGAATTGGTCCCGTACACTCCCAGGCGGGCTCGTGCCAGAACCCGCTCGCTGACATCAACGGCGTCAATATAAAAAGAAGTGGGAGCAATACCAGCCAGAAGCAGCGTCATGGCAATGGAATACGGTTCTTCTCCCGTTGAACAGGGCAGACTCAGGATACGGATGCTTTCCCTGGTCAAATCCTTTCCGGAGTGCTTGACATACCTGGCCAAAAAGGTGAAGGGCTCCTGGTCCCGAAAAAACCAGGTTTCCGGCACAACGACCTCTTCGACCAGCAGCCGGAGTTCAAGAGCCGATGAGGCAAGGCGCGCCAGATAGGACGTTACGCTCTCACACTCGACGGCCCGCATCCGGGAACGAACCGCCCTCTCCAGGGTCGTTGCCCCGAGGGATTCCGTCTTCAACCCGATGGCCTGCTCCAGCACCGCGGCAATTTTTTGTCCGGCCAATTGCATACAGCCATTCCTGGCGCATTTTCCGGAGCGCCGTCTGCCGGGAAAACTTAAAAGAGTTCTCGCACAATATCCGCCGGGATCATCCTGGCCACGTTGAACATCTGGACTATTTCCTCCTCTCCTGAGGCATCGGCCCCTGCTCCCTGATTTTTTTCCAGCAGAATGCCCGAAGCACGGATATCCGATGCATTGCAGGTAACGACATCCGTTGCCCTTTCCGCGATCAGGCCGATCAACCGCTCCTGGCCCTCGGCCAGGGGATAGCGGACCAGAATGATCCGGGTACTGTAGTACTCGCGGCAGGGAGATGCGCCGGCAAGGGCGCAGAGGTCGATCACCGGCACCGCCTGCCCGCGGTAGTTGATGATCCCGGCTATAAAAAGCGGTGCGCCCGGTATCTTTTTCGGCTGGAGGAGGGGAATAACCTCCACGACATGTTGTGATTCCAGGGCGTACCGGCCCTCACTGGTTTCAAAAAGAAGAAGCAGCATAGAGATCGGCTCAGGCGACCTTGAAGCGGGAAATCGCCTCCTGGAGCCCCAAAGCGGCCTGTTGCAGCCGCTCGATGGTCAGGGTCATCTGGGCAAGGGATTCCGCCGACTGCTGGGCGGCATTGTTCAGCTGGCTGGTGGCGTCGCTGATCTGCCGCGCGCCCAGGGACTGAGCCTCGATGCCTTCATTGATGACCTTGACCTGGGGCTTGAGAACCTGGACCTGCTCAATGACCCCTTCTATCCGCTCGCTGCCCTCGCGGATGCTGGCCACGCTCTCCCGAACATCCTTGGCGAACTTATCGATGCCCATCACCGCTGAGGAGACGGCAGACTGGACACCCTGGACCATCTGCTCGATATCGTAGGTGGCCACCGCGGTCTGATCCGCCAACCGGCGGATTTCCGTGGCCACCACCGAAAAACCGGTGCCGTATTCGCCGGCCTTTTCCGCCTCGATGGCCGCATTCAAGGAAAGGAGATTGGTCTGGTCGGCCAGCTTGTTGATGGTCTTGACCACGCCGGCGATATCCCCGGCCTTTTCACTGAGAACCGACAGTTTGTTGACGATGGCGCCGGTGGCCTCTTCCATTTTCACCATGGTCTGGTCGATGTGCACCAGACCGGAATGCCCCTCTTCCGCGGCCGCGGCCGCGTTGAGCGTCAGGCTGTTCACTTTTTTCATGGTGTTCATCAGATTGACCGAGGTGGCGGCGATCTGATTGGTGGAGGCGGCGATCTCGCTGGACGTGGCGGCATGTTCGCTGGCGGTGGCTTCCTGCTCCCTGGTGCTGGCGGCAATCTCGGTGATGGAACTGGTCACCTGGATGCCGGCATGCTGGATCTGGGTGATCAGACTTTCCAGATAGCCCGACATCTGGTTAAACCCGTCGATCAGGACCCCGAATTCATCCTGCAGCTCATACTCCAGCTTCTGGGTCAAATCGCCTTTCATCATCACGTTCATCGCCCTGGTGAGTCGCGCCAGCGGCTCATTGATGCTGCGCATCAGGAAGAAACCGATGAGCAGCGCGACCACGACCCCCACGATAATGGTCAGGGCAAAGGCGCCTTGGGACAGGGTATACCGTTGCTGGGCCCGCTCATACTCGTTCTGGACCTCGGAGATTCTCCCCTGGATCAGGACATTAATCCGCTCATGAAAATTCTCCAGGAAGGGCTCCAGCCGTTCCGAGAACAGCTCTTCCAGCTGGTCCGCGTTGTTTTTCTTCAGGGCGGCGGCAACATCCTTATTCACCGCCTTCACCTCCTGGATCATGGCCCGGTCGGCACCCAGCCAGTCCTCGCCGCCCCGTGCCCCCCCCTCAACGCCGGCCAGCAGGCGGTCCACCTGTCCGTCCACTTTCTCCCTGGCCGCTTCCACCCTGCTCAGTGCCTCACCCCAGGTGATCTGTTCATAGAGGAGCACCCGCTCGACGGTGCCGATAATATCGGTGGTCAGCAGTTCATTGATCTGCCGCATTTCCTCCATGGGCTGCACATGGTTGTTGAAGACGTTGGACAGGGAGCGTTTCGTATCGCGCATCCCGAGCAGTCCGCCAGTCCCTGAAATGATTATGAACAACAGGAGACAGAAAATAAAACCCAGCAACCGCCATCGAACGCTTAGTCCTTTTACCATCTGAAACGCCATCTCTTTCCCTTCCCCTTGAGGTTGAAAATCCGTTACGGCCCCGCAACCCGCTCAGCATGCGCGGCCGCACATTTTCAATTTTGGTCCGCTCTGCCCCCGGCCTGTTCGCTCAAAAACCGTTCACTTGTCTTGTGGCGCGATCATTTCCGGCCGCCGGGGCAATATTCTATTTTCTTTGTTATATCAAACAACTTCCCTGCGAACAAAGGGAATAGATACAAAATTTGTAATTTTTCCGGAATGCGGAGGAACAACAGGAACGTCAGGGAGGGTACCCGGGGGTTCGTCACCCCGGGGTTCGCAAAATCTTGAAAAAAATTCGCCGGGGTAAACCCTTTTTCAGGAGGAGATGGTATGATACCATACAGTGCTTCTCCGTTCAGGATGCGAACGGCCAGCCTCGCGCCGCTCTCCGCGGATTAAGAACGCGAAAAGACTGTCAACCGAGTATACAGGAGGGCTCCATGAAACAGTGTACTCTTGACCATTTCAGCGAAACCCTTGAAATGTGGCTGATGCAGAACTATATCCGCAGTGTGACCATCGATGCCAAAGGCCGGGTCACCTTCACCTTCATGGACGGGGTCAAGGACACCCTGCAGGTGACCGGCTGCGACCGGAGCCAGGTGATCCGGGCCTGCCGGCAACTCTCCGAGCAGGGCATCCCGGTGCGGGAACGCTGAACATCCAGGACACGCGAGGAAGGTTATGACCGAGTATGCCCTGACGGCGTCCCAGCTCGCCAAATCCTATACCATCGACAGCCGGCGGATTCCGGTGCTGGAGGGTATCGACCTGGCGGCAGCGGCCGGGGCGTTCGTGGTCATCGAAGGCAAGAGCGGCAGCGGCAAATCGACCCTGCTCAGTCTTCTTTCGGGCCTGGACCGGCCGGACAGCGGCCGGGTCATCCTCGCCGGCACCGACATCACCAATTTGAGCGAGGATGAACTGGCGCCGCTGCGCAACCGGACCGTGGGCTACGTCTTCCAGGCATTTCACCTGGTCCCCTCCCTGACCGCGCTGGAGAACGTGATGTTCCCCGCGGAGCTGAACCGCGACCCGCGCGCCGGGGACAAGGCGCTTGATCTGCTTACCCGCGTGGACCTGGCCGGCCGGCGGAACAATTTCCCGCACCAGCTGTCCGGCGGCGAAAAGCAGCGGGTGGCCATCTGCCGCGCCCTGATCAACAGCCCCCGCATCCTCTTTGCCGATGAGCCCACCGGCAATCTCGATTCGGTCAACGGCGAGGTCATTCTCCACCTCCTGCTGGAACTGCGCCGGGAACACGGGGCGACCCTGGTGCTCGCCACCCACAGCCGCGAGATCAGCAGCCAGGCCGACCAGGTGATCCGGCTGGCAGACGGCAGGATCGCCGGCGGTCCGGGAAGCGGCGGCCCCTGATGCTGCACAAACGGTTCATCTGGCGGCAGCTGAACAGTTCCCGCCAGCAGGCGATGATTTTCATCTTCTGCGTCGCCCTCTCCCTGCTGACCCTCACCTCCCTGGGGGGATTCAGCGGCAGCGTGCGCCACTCAACCCTCAGGGACGCCCGCCAGCTGCACGCCGCCGACATCACCATCCACGCCCACCAGCCCTTTTCCGCGCCGCTGCTTGCAGCCATCCGCGACCATGAGCAACAGGGCCTGCTCCAGGGCGCGCAGGTGCATGAATTCTACAGCATGGCCAACCATGCGGCGCAGGAAAAATCGATCCTCGCCCAGCTCAAGGTGGTTGCCCCGGGCTATCCCTTCTACGGCAGGGTCGAGCTTGCCTCCGGCCGTGAATTCGCCGAAGTGCTCAAACCGGGCCGCATCGTCGTCGAGCAGTCGGCCCTGGACCGGCTGGAAGCAAAGGTCGGCGACCGGCTGCGGATGGGCGGCGCCACCCTGACCATCGCCGATATCGTGACCGTCGAGCCGGATCGGCCGGTTTCCTTTTTTTCCTTCGGCCCGCGCATCTTCGTCGCCGCCGCCGACCTGGCCGCCCTCGACCTGATCAGCAAAGGCAGCCGCATCCAGTACAACTATCTGCTCAAGGTCCGGGACCCAGAGCAGGTGGACCGGCTTGCCGAGGTCCTGGCAAAGGTGGCGACCGAACCCCGGGAGCGGGTCCGGACCTTCCGTACCGCCGATTCGCGGGTGAAGCGCTTTTTCGACAACCTGCTCTTCTTTCTCAACCTGATCGGCATCTTTACCCTGGTCCTTGCCGGCATCGGCATCCAGACCTCCCTGTACGCCCTGTTGCGGGAAAGCGATGCCACCATCGCGATTATGAAATCCCTGGGCGCCACCGGCCGTTTCATCACCAGCCAGTTCGTGGGGATGGTCCTCCTCCTCGGCGCGGCCGGGACGCTCCTCGGGCTCGGGGCGAGCCTGCTGCTCCAGCTTGTCTTCCCGGCCCTGTTCGCCGGAATCCTGCCGGCGAACATCACCCTGACCATTGCCTGGGACGCGGTTCTGGAAGGAGTTCTCCTCGGGACCACGGTGGTCGTCCTCTTTTCCCTGCTGCCCTTGCGCCGGAGCCGGCAGCTGCGGCCGGCGTTCATTTTCCGCAAAGAGCTGGGCGCCGCCCCCAGGAGCCTGGCCCAAGCCGCTACCCTGATCCTGATCGGCCTCTTCTTTGCCGGCCTGGTCGTCTGGCAGCTGGAGGAGATCCGCCTCGGTCTTTTTTTCGTCCTGGGTCTCTGCGGCCTGCTCGGCCTGACCGGTGCAGGCACCACCGGACTGCTGGCGCTGCTGCGCCGGCACTCCCCCCGCAATCTGGTCCTGCGGCAGGCGGCGCGGGGCCTGTTCCGGCCGAACAACGCCACCCGGGCGATCATCATCACCCTGAGCGCCTCGCTTTCAGTGATCTTCGCCATCATCCTCATCGACCACAACCTGCGGGCGACCTTCATCGAATCCTACCCGCCGGACCTGCCCAATGCCTATTTCCTGGACATTCAGCCGGAGCAGCAACAGGCCTTTGCCGAGACCCTCGGCCAGGCGGCCGAATACTATCCGATCATCAGGGCGCGGCTGCTCTCCATCAACAACCGACCCATTGACCGCGAACAGGAGCATCAGCGCAAGAGGGGCGACAACCTGGCCCGGGAATTCAACCTCACCTACCGCCATGTCCTGCTGGATGATGAGCGGATGGCGGAAGGCCGGGAGCTGTTCGCCGGCCCGGGCCAGCCTGCGCCCGGCCCGGACGAGGTACCGGTGTCGGTGCTGGACACGGTGGCGGATATCGGCAGGATAGAGATGGGGGACCTGCTCCTCTTCGACGTGCAGGGCATCCCGCTCCCCGCCCGGGTGACCAGTTTGCGTACCCGCACCGAATCCCGCGTCCGGCCTTTCTTTTATTTCGTCTTCCCGGCGGAGATACTCAAGGACGCCCCGCAGACGATCTTTGCGAGCGCCCGGGTTGAACAACCGCGCCTGAGCGAGGTGCAGAACGCCCTCACCGCCCGGCTGCCCAACATCAGCGTGATCGACATCGGCGCGACCGTAGAGGTCCTGGCCCGGATCATGGGCAGGATGTCCGCCATCGTCCAGTTCTTCACCGCTTTTTCGATCATTGCCGGCCTGCTGATCATCGTCAGCTCCATCCTTGCCACCCGGCTGACCCGCACCCGGGAAGCAGTCTATTTCAAGGTTCTCGGCGGCACGAGGGCCTTTGTCCTCAAGGTCTTTGCCTGGGAGAACCTGCTCCTGGGCCTCTCCTGCGCCCTGCTCGCCGGCCTGCTCGCCCACGCCGGCAGCTGGCTGGTCTGCCGCCGGATCTTCGACATCGCCTACCAGCCCCTGCCCGGCGGAACCCTGCTGATGATCGGGGCCACCCTGCTTCTGGTGATCGGAGTGGGACTGGCGACCGCGCTGCCCATTCTCCGCCAGAAACCCATTCACTTCCTCCGCGACGAGGCCCAGGAGTAACCGATGCCGCATGCCCGCCTGTCAGCCGCCCTGCTGTTCACCCTGTTCTGCTTTCTCTTCGCCGCGGGCTGCGAGAGACCGGAAACCGCGCCGCCGGCTGGAGGGAGCGAAACCCCGCCAATCTATGCCGGCACGATCATCGCCGCCGGCGACAGCCTGACCGCCGGCCTGGGAGTAGCGCCGGAAGACGCCTGGCCTGCCCTGCTCGCGCAACAACTTTCAGCAAACGGCCGCAACTGGCGGGTGATCAACGCCGGGATCAGCGGCGAAACCAGCAGCGGCCTGCTGGCCCGGAGCAAATGGCTCCTCAGCCGGAAACCGGAGATGATCATCGTGGCCACCGGCGCTAATGACGGCCTGCGCGGCATGCCGCCGGAACTCATCAGGGAGAATATCAGCCGGACCGTACGCCTGCTGCGAGATGGAGGCGCAACGGTGATCCTGGCCGGGATGCAGATCGTCCAGAACCTGGGACCGGACTACACAAATGAATTTGCCGCAATCTACCCGGCGGTGGCGGAGGAAGAAAACTGCCTCCTTATCCCCTTTCTCCTGGAAGGGGTGGCCGGCGAGCCCGCCCTGAACCAGGAAGACACCATCCACCCCAACGAAGAGGGTCACCGCCTGATCGCCGAGACC
>QZJD01000067.1 GCA_003604995.1 Desulfobulbus sp.
GTGGAAATGGTTGCTGAGCAGGGACCAGGCGAGACATTCCATGCCGGTTTCAACCAGCAGGGAGGAAAATCGCTCAACAAACAAGGAGCGGTCGCTGTCTTCAAGGAAGATATCCCGGCGCTCTATCCCCCGCACGATCACATGTTGGAGCAGACCGGGCATGTCAATTCTGGCGCTTCGTGGCATGAGCAGAATATATCAGGCGACAAGGGCTAAGTCAATAAAGCAGCAACGTCCCCATTTTCCCAATTTTCCCAAATCCTGCCTCCAAAGGAAAGAAAGGCCTGCGCCCTGTGAACAGGGATGCGCATAACCTTTTGATCTTATGAAATATTTTATTCGCAACAATTTGCCTTGACAGGGGAAATATAGGATGTCCCTATTACAATACTGGTACAGCGGAGCTTGCTATTGATTAAGGGCAACAGAACCTATTAAGTATCTGATAAAGGAAATATCATTTTCCGTATAGAAATTATTAGTTAATAGCAATCTACCGGAGCAAACCAGTACATCTCCATTATCATACGAAATTGCCTTAAAAAAACAACGGTAATCTTTATTATTATATTTATCATTAGCTATCATCTCGATTATTTCTGTTGAAAGTTTTATATTCATATTTTGGCAACAAGGGTCTGATAATAGATAGTGTCGTCCTTTTTTGAGCAATTCGAATTGTTCCTTAGAGAACCTTGCCATATTGATATCAATAAGATAATCAGGTTCGCTCATTGAATGAGCTCCATATATCGGGTGAAAACCAAAATACACTTTCCCTTTTAGTTTGGCATTCGCGCGAAAAACATCCGAGTCTCGAACATCAATTCTGTAATTGTTTTCATGGGAATCGGATTGCTCTGGTAAGGTTATCGAGAATCCTACACTATTAAACTGCACTATTGAACTTTTCCCCAAAGGAGTTCTGTTTATGCCAGCATGTATACTACATCCTAGCAAAAGGCAAAATACGTTAAAAAATAATACTATTTTGAATAATCGCATATTAACCTCAATATAAATCAAATCTCCATCCAGGATAAAGAGCTGTTTCACCGCCTCCCGTATTGAAAGATACAGGTTCCATTTCCACAATGGCCCGCGATGCGCCATAAAAAACCATCCCTGGAATATACATTGGGCCACCAACTCCTGCTCCTGCGTTTAACCCCATAGACAATTCGCCTGGCCACTCACCGCCAGCCTTTTCAATAATATATTGAACCCAACCGCCACAATTTTTGTATGATCCAGAATAATGTCCAAACTCGTCGGAACATGATCCACACGCATTATGACGCCCTGCTGAAATTAACGCCGCTCTAAAAATTGCCGCTTGGACACAAGGGTCGTTTGTTATCTGCCAGTTTTCAGTTAGTTCATCTAGATAAGGCTCGATATCATTCTCTATGTTATTTATATCAACAGCAGATCCATTTGTTACTAATACACCTTTTCTATTCAGTTCTGATTCTGGATTCACAACTTTCTCAGGATGAAAAGAAAAAGTAAACGGACTTGTAAACTGTACATCCATTTCTCTCAATATCTGCTCCCAGCAACAAGTCTCAGTATTTCCATCAAATTCTTCGTCAAAAACTAAATAGACATGCCCTCCACTTCTTCCTAAATCCCATAGAAATGACAACTCGTTTGCCATTCTTCTATAGGCTACACGAACAGCTTTCCCCAGATAATCCCAACTACCAACAGGCTCATTCCCTACAAATCCATACAGATTAATGCCACCTTTTTCACCGAGCGGATCCCTCGTTTGCCAGCGCCCAAGCTCAGGCATGTAATACCTGTACCCATAGTAGTACATACCGGTTTCAACATCAAAATACTTGGTGCTGAAGCGGTAGGAGTTGACATCAGCAAGAGTACCTTCTACCTTCAATCCGTTCCCATAGGGATCATACTCGTACTGCGCTGACATTGCCCCTGCATTATCAATCAGTTGACTGACATTACCGTTGCCGTCGTAGGTGTAGGTGTGCGTCCCGGCGGCATCCAGCCTGGCAAGCAATCCTCCGATCCCGCCAGCGCCCTGGAGAGATTGGCTCAGATCCAGGCCCCACACGTACGAGGCAGTGGCCTGGTCCCTTTCATCCAACTCCGCCACCATGTTCCAGCCGTCATACAAAAAGAAGCTGGCAGTTGTCAGTGACCAGTCATCAGTATCATACGAATAGACCTTCTTCTGGACTCTCCGACCCATGTAATCGTAGACAAACTCGAGCCGCTTGCTGCCATCCGCAGGAGTTTCAGGGGCCACCACCGCCAGCCGGTTCTCCCCGTCGTAGGTGTAGCGCATGGCGCCATAGCCGGTCATATTGCCGTCATCGTCGTACGACGGCTCTTCACTGGCCTGGCCGTTATCACCGGTGATCAGATTATACTGGTTGAGTTGGTTGGCGGTATAGGTGAGTTGCAGGCGGAGAGCATTTGCCGCATCCCAGGCGGTGGCTTGCTTGCGGTTGCCGATGTTGTCGTACACATAGCCGCGCTTCTCGCTCTCCACCGGCTGGCTGGTGTCGATAGGGTCGATGCCCAGATAGCGGTTTGATGCGGTCAGCTCGTTGCGGTCGTTGTAGCCGTAGAGGTTAAATCCGCTTGCCGTGAAGGCCGACCCCGAGTTCTTCACGTTCTCCCGCCTGCCGATGGGGTCATAGCTGTACTCATACTGGGAGATCAGGTTTGCGTTGAACTCGTTTTTCACCTGGGTCTTCAGATTCCGGTTCGGCTCATAGCCGTATGTGGTATGCTGACCGGTGCTGAAGGCCAGCCCCTGTAGGAGGTCACTGTCCGGAACGTAGCCGTAGTTGACTGAGCCAGTCGCTCCGCCCACATCCCATGACAGGGTCGAAAATCGGCCGGTTGCGGGATCATAACCATAAGTGGCGGTGCACCCCGAGCCCACGGTAAAGCCTTTATTTCTACCGACCGGTCCGGTGGTTTCATACGTCCGGGTGATGGTTGTATTATACAGGCCGGTGATGGTTTCGGTCTCCAGCTGCAGAGCATCAGTATAGCTGAAGTTCCTTGAGCCGACCGCATCGGTGATGCTCCCCTGGCGGCCCAGCCGGTCATAGCCGAAGCTGACGTCCGTGGTGGCATCGGAGTAGTCGATATCCGTCAACTCCGCGGTGCTCGGATCGCAGACATAGGTGGTGACCAGCGAGCTACCGCTCTCCGTCCTGGCCCAGGTCCTGGTCCGGAGCTGATTGGAGGTGGTATAGGTATAGGAGACTTTTCGTCCTGCCGCATCCTCCTTGGTAGTAAGCAGGCCGGTCGCCTCGTTATAGTGCCAGATGGTGACATCGGCGGTGCCGGTCTCCGCCGGCCAGGTTTCGCTGGTCCAGTCGCTGCCGCCCTGATAGGTGTACATGCGGGTACGCTGGCCATAATCGTCATACTCATAGCTGACCGGATAGGTCGCCTCGCCCCAGATATGCGTTACCTGGTCGCGGTCGTTGTATTGGTAGCGGGTGTATTTATCAAGAGCGTTTTTCTCCCAGGCCTTGCGACCGGTAGCCGGATCATAGCCGAACCAGGTGCGGTTGCCGGCGGCGTCTTCCACATAGTCCACTCTGCCGGCCGGGTCATAATGGATGCTTGCTTTGCCTGTGCGCGGATCTGTAAACCCTGTTCTCCTGCCTAGGGCATCGTAGTCGTAGGCAACATGAACGCCGGATCTGGAGGTCTCCTCCACCACCAGCCCGTATTCGCTGACACTGGTCTGATTGTTGGCGGCGTCGGGATAGTCGATGGTGGTCATGGTGCGCTTGCTGGCCCGGTCAACGATATCGGTGGCAACGGTTTGATTGCCGTGGATGTCGATACTGAGCGATTCGCTCACCAGCCCGTTGCCGAACCCGGTCAGGCGGCTACGTCGGGTGGAAGTCCTTGTGCGGCTGGCATCATTGGCTTTGGCATACACGAACTGATTCGACTCCTGCCACCAGTCGGAACCGATCAGGATATACTGTGTATCTGTTTCCGTGATCCGGTCAAGGGATGCGAGATCCAGGTCAACATTGCCGTCCAGGTCAAGCCCGGACCGGTACTGGTTGCCCAGTTCATCATACGCAAAAACGGTGGCGGCCTGGCCGGTGGTCTCGGTACGGGCCAGGCGGCCCAAGTCATCGTATACGTTTTTACTGGTTATCGTCCCGGTGTAGCCCGGTTTTTCGCTCAGGATGGCCCGGCCGAGCATGTCTGTGGTGGTCTTTTCCCAGCGCGGCGAATCGGGACTGCCTATACTGACCTTGGTCCACTGGCTGCCGTCCGAATTGACGCCGTACTGATAATATTGCGGCACCACCCCGGTGCCGGTGACAGAGCGCACCCGGCCGTCCGGATAATCGGTGGTAATCTCGGTGGCACCGCCAGGACGGGTCACCGTGGTCACCAGCGGGTCGGGGTACTCATAACCGGTACGCAGCCCGGCCGCGTCGATGCTGTATTCCAGGCGGCCGGCGGCATCGTATTTCCGCTCGGTGAACAGCCGCAATCCCTGGGATTCGATGGTTTCGGCCAGACTCCGGCCGGCGGCATCGAAGGTAACGGTGGTGGTGATATCGCCGTGCAGCCCTTCCCTGATGGTGACGGCCGGCCGGTTCATCGTGTCGTACACATACGCGGTGGCGATCCCGGTCCGGTCGGTTTCCGAATCCTTGGCACAGCAGCCCCAGACCGTCTCGGTGAAGGTCCCGTCGGAATGGACGATCTTTTCCGGCCGGCCGAACTCGTCGAGGATATGGACCGACCACTGGTACACCTCATAGCCGGAACCGGTGAAGATGGAGGAATATTGCTCCACCGTGTTGCCGTAACTCTCGGTGATGGTTGTCGCGCTGGTGGTTTTGAAGGCGATTCCGTCAGGATGTGCCGCGGTGCCATGACTGACCGTCTTGCAGATCGCCTTGCCCGACCCAGGGGCAAAAGTGCCGCGGCTGCCGTTGCTGCCTGGGGTGTAGGTGCCGTACTCATAACTGTAACTGGCGAGAGTCCCATCCGGGGCAAGGACACTCGCCACCTTGCCGGAACCGGCAAGACCTGTGCCGCTTGGGTTGTAGACAGTCGTCGTGCGCGGATTGCTGGTCGCGCCGTATGAGGCCGCAGGCGTTGCCGCCTGCTCGACGATTTCGGTGCGAGATGAATCTCCATTCCGGCGATAGGCATGGTAGGTGCGCGACACGATTACGCCCTCGATTTCTTTGGTAACGGTGCGTGGCTGTTTCACATCCAGCGGCGAATTTGCATCGTTCGGATCAACAGGATCATAGCTGTAATATATGGCCTGCGCCTCGGAAACGGAAGCGGTGACAGGTGCATCGAGCCAGGCGTGGATTTCCACCGTGGTCCGCCCCTGTTCGTCATACTCGTAGCGCGCCCAGCCGCCGTCCGGCTGGATTATCGACTTGATGCGGCCGACGCTCCCCTGCGGTGCGGTCTCGTCATAATAGTCCGTTGCGGTGGCCAGGGCCGCGCCCTCCGGATCGACAATTTCTGCGACGAGCTTTGTCCCCCAGGCATAATCGCGGTAGACCTTTTGCACCACCGAGGCAATCTCGCCGGCAGCGGTCCTGACCGTTTCGGTCACCGTCCGCTCGCCGGTGAGGGGATCGGTAACGGATTCCTTCGTGGTGACCTGGGCGCCGTCACCCTTGTCCAGGAACCAGGTATTACTGTCCGGACGCCAGGTATAGGTGTATTTTTTGGTTGCGATGCCGGCGGTGAGCTGGGTGAGCACCAGGGTGTCATACTGGTCCGGCGCAGCATCGGGGTTCTCGACCCGCCAGGTGGTCAGCGGCGTCGCGGTCTCCGCCACCTGATACCGCCCTTCCGGTGTCTTGTCCGGCAGGAGATCGGACGAACGGTAGAAAACCAGCTCATAACTGTACCCGTCAATGACCCGGATATCGACCAGGGACTGATCGGCAAGGATCTGCACGAGCTTGTTCCCGGCGTCGCGGACCGTTTCCACATCCTGCAGGCTGTACAGGTCCAGCTGCTCCGGGGTGGCAAGCGCCGGCGAGGGAAACTCTGCCCGGATGAACAGGTCGCCGGCTGACTTGCCGCCGTCAGTCATGCCGAGATTCAGCCTGACATTGATGCTGGAGAGCTCGACAAACTCCTTGCCCGGAACCACGCAGGAATTGTCCGTACAGGCTGGACAGCCAATATACACCCTGGCATCCTTATAAATGCAAGGCATCTGCGCATCCGCGGCCCGGAAGGTCAACCAGCCGCTGGCCGAACCATCCTCAACCGTGATGACGCCGGTTGCCGGATCAATTTCCGCCTTGACTTCATCGTCCCAGGCAAGGGCGGACCAGACAACCTCCCTGCCCGCCGGCGTGGTTGCCGCCAGGGAGCGCGCCTGCCCCCCGAGCGGAATGGGGTAGAGGTTGTCCTCGATTGTGATTGTATCCACCGATATTTCATCAAACCGGAGCGGAATCTCCTCGGACCTTATTTCGACCCGGTCGCTGCCCATATTCAGAATCACCTGGGCCGTATAGGAGCTGTCCCGCTCGAACTGAAAGCCGGCGGCAATTTCCGCAAAACCCTGCCCCTGCCGCTCCGCCGGGATATACGCAACAGGCCTGCCGTCTTTTGTCACCACCACCGTTGTGGAACCGGAGGTGTATTCGGCAGGCTGAATTGTAAAGGGGATTTTTACGTCGCACACTGCATTCCCCCGCTCGTTCAGCGGCACCAGAATCTCCGGATCGGTGGTAATGTCCACCGCATAGACCTCAACCTCAATATCGTCATAAAGGTTCAGGATTTCGTATTCGACCCTGCACTCGGTTGAACAGACATCCTTATTGACCCGAACCTGTTTTTTGGTGTCCGCATGCACGACAACATTCTCTTGCCCGGGAGAATCGCCAACTTCATACATAAGATCAAAGCGCTTCTCCTGCCCTTCACCCGAGGCAACAGCCTGTTGGCCGGCAAAGGTGACCGACTCGGAATCAAAATCGGTTATGATGTCGTACGCGCGGGCGCCAACCACGGTCTCCTCGCAGTGATATGTACTGTTTTCACAGGTGTAATCAAGGCTCACTATTTGTTCTTTTTCCATGATCCAGTAGACCTTGGCCTGCATGGGCAGGGCACCGCCAACCTTGGCCGCGTTGACGATATTGCCGTTGCCGTCAACCGAATAGGGCGAATTGATGACGATGCGGCTCCAAGGGAATGAATACCCATCGCAGGAACCGAACGCATAGGTACGGACGATCATATCAAGAGCCTTCGGAACACCGGCGGCGCTGGCGGTAATGGCATATTCGGCATCCGGGACCCCTCCCAGAACAACCTGAACCGATGCCTCCCCGGTGGTATGACTCTGGAGCCCAGGGACTGCCCCTGACCCGCATTGCCCGTACAACGGAACCGCTTGCATACAGGAGTCGTCATTAACAATGAGCAGGGCCGGCCGCAGGTCCCGGTTCGGGTTCCCGGGACAGGGTGTTTTTTCCACCGGCGCGGCAACGCTGAAATCCACCGCAACATTGGCAACCGGGTTGCCGTATTGATCCATTATCCGCACGCCGGCGAACCCGATCCAGGTCAGGACATAGCCTGAAAAATTTGCACCGGGCAGCGCCTCCATTTTTACGGGATCACCGGGAAGGGCATACTGGGTGAACGGCGTCGTTATGCCTACCCCCGAGTCCAGGGCGGCGCTTATGATGTTTTTGCCGACCTGCGTTTGATAGGCATCCGCGGGATCTAGATAAAGATGAGCCGGGTTCCCCTGGGGGAGGGCATTGCCTTCCGCTCCCTGGCAACTTCCGGTACACTTGCCGAGAGTGTATGCTACTTCGGCAATGCCGTGCACGTCGGAGTTGACACGAATGGTATCGGCGCTATTGGTAAATTTCCCGCCTCCGGTCTTTGCGGTAAATGTGACAACGGCACCGGCAACAGGGGTATTATTCCTATCACGAACCATGACCTGCAGTTTTTTCTCCAGGGGGGTTCCCACTTTTCCAGTCTGCATGTCGGTTGCCGTTATCTTCTGGATGGAATATCCGCTCGCCGGATCTGTGTTTGGCGGATCAAGGTTGGGGTTACTTAAACGGTCCTTATAATACTCGGGCCAGCGATCCAGTCCCCAGGCGGTCATCCCGCCAGCGATCTCGCCGGCGAGCATCCAGCCGGACTCGGAGGTGGTTGGGTTCTCCTTGAGGTAGGCGTAGCCGGTCCAGTCTTCATAGGCCATTTCCGTCTCGGGGATGGTGACCGTATAGCCTTGGTTTACACCATTGGCGATGTCGGCGGCAATGGTCTCCGGCAGGGCAAGGGTCGGCAGGGTTGCGGCAAGGTTGGCCGCATCGAGGCGGACCAGCGGGATGCTTTCCGCTTGGGCCAGGGCAAGGAGCTTGGCCGTGGAGACCGATTCCACCCCGAACTCCTCTTCAAAGACCCGGTGCTCCAGGTGCGAGTGCTGCAGGCCGGCCAGCTGCATAAAGAGCGATGCTGGGGACATGCCCGCCGTTGCGATGCCGCCCACAGGCTCCGCCACCCGCAGGTCCGCGTCCAGGTACAGCCCCTGCCAGCTGAACCCGTGCGGCGCGTCGAGCAGGGAAACCACCTCCAGCACCCCGCCCAGGGTGACCAGGGTCGGCAGGGGCCGGGCGACTTGCAACTGCAGGAGGGAAGCGAGCTCCTCCTCGGCCCGGTTGCCTTGGTCAAGGTAGGCCATGGCCCGTTCGAAGAGCAGCCGCTCGGCGTTCTGTTGCGCCAGGGGAGTTGGCGTAAGGGGGGCGGTTCGGTGGGCGGCGAGGCCGAGCAGGGTCGGATAGCCGGCCACCAGGGTGTTCACCACCGGGATCGTGGCCCCAGGCGCGATCAGCTCCACCGTCAGGCGGAGCTCGGTGCCGGCGGCCAGGCCGCCTTGGCCCACCAGCTCTCGCTTGCCGTTCACGGTCAGCACCGGCCGCAGGCGAATCAGGTACGAGGGGGTGTTGTCCAGGCCGCCGTAGGCGTTCATGATCTCCTGGTCCTCGATGGTCTCCGGCTCATAGAGGACCGCGATACGCTGACCGGCCAACCGGTATACGGGCAGGGTCTGGTCGAAAAAGGTCGTGCCGTCCTTCGCCCTGGCGACGAGCCGGGCCCGGTGCAGGAGCTCGTTCGGCAGGCCGGCGTATTCGCCGGTCACTGCTATCTCCCTGAATTGGAGCCCCGCCGGGATGATCCGCATCTGCTCCGGGTTGAGGGTGCGGGTCCGCAGCAGGCCCTCGTAGGTCAGGCCCGGATCGGTCTGGGCCAGCTGGTCGTTCAGCTGCCCGGCCAGGTAGTGCAGCGGGGTCTCGGTCCCGGGCGTGGCAAGATAGCTGTCGCGCATAGACCCGAGGTTCAGTGTACCTACGGTATCGCCGGGATCGTTTCCGGAAAATCCGGCCACCTTGATGCTGGTGTCCAGGGCCAGCCAGGCCGGGCCCTGCCCGTCGAGCATGATTCCCCGGTAGTTGTCGTAGGGGATCTCCACTTCAACCCAGACATGCTCGATCTGGAAATTGCTGATCCGGCCACCGCTGACCACCGGCGCATACGGGATGCCCGCCCTTTGCAGCAGTCGGCCGATGGCTGCCGGGTCCTGGAGTCCGGTCAGCATCCTTGCCGATTCCAGATCCGCAAACTCCATCACCCCGCGCACGTAGCGGGCCGGGAAGCCAGCGGACCGAAACAGGGCCACCAGAAGCGCCGCCTGGTCGGCGTCGTTGCCGCTTCTCTGGCGCAGGGTCTCCTCGGCCCCCTTCATCACCCCCCAGTACCACTCGGTTTGGATGGTGTTCTTAACCCATTCGTAGATCAGAACCGGGTTCCAGTCCAGGGACTCGGCCAACTCTGCAATGGGCAGCGAGATGGGCGCCTCCGGGCTTGATTCGAGGTCCATGCCGGCGAAATCCGCACTCCCACCCCGGTAGGCCGGGACAATCGCCGGTTCGCTCATCGGCGCCCGCGCCGGCAGGTTCAGGTGACGGTAAGGGACGCTGCCATGGATCGGCAGCTTCCGCGCCGGCAGGATCTCCGCCAGGATCTCTTGCAGCTCCCGTACCGCCGCCAGGGTGGCCGGCTGCTCATCCAGCGCGGCAAGGGCGGAGAGGTAGCGGGACAGAGAGCGCTGGTAGTTCTCCCGCACCGCCGCATGGCGTGAAGCGCCGGTGGCCCCAAGGCCTTGCAGCCGATCGCCCCGGGCATCGAGTTGGGCGAGCAGGGCCTGGTGGCCGGTACGGATCGATTCGCCGAGTTCCCTGAGGTCCGCCAGCGAACCGGCGGGTGACTCGCCGGCAAGCATTGCCCGCTCGACCCGCGAAAGCAGAGTCCTGCTCCTTTGCAGATCCTGCCGCAGGTTTCGTTCCAGCTCCAGGTCTGCGGCCCGGCTCAGGGTCGGGGCCAGGAACACCAGGAAGGTACAGAGCAGCAGGATTGATCGTTGCCCAAGGCGCATGAAAATCGGTCCTTTCTCGCCGGAATTCGTCATAGGGCCATACCAGCAGCGCTAACCCGCGGTGCATCCTGCCGGCAGCGGGACGGAACAGTTCCGTTTTCCTGGCGCCCTGGGCTACTCATAGAAATACCATCGTCCCTGTTCGATACGCAGGAGCGTATCCAGCCGCAGCCTGAGCGGGCCGATATCCGTGCTCTCGATGGCCAGCAGGAACTCAATGGCCTTTTCGAGGTCATGGATGTTCTGCTCGGCTTGCCCGCCCGTTGTTACCGGCCTTTCGAGAATATTACGCAGAGAGCGCAGGGCGTTGTCCCGCTTCGCCCGTTCCTGCCGCGAGACCGCGAGACCGCTGATCATCGTTGCTGCTTCTTCCAGGCGATGCCGGCGATCCATGCGCAGGGTCAGCTCATGGATGAATTGCCCCAGCAAGGTGTACCGGCCGTCCTCCACCGTGCCGGCGTCGAACTCGCAGGTAAAAACCCCTTCCTGGTCCGGGGCCAGGACGAAGTAGGGCAGAATCGCCGGTTCGCCGGCCCGGACCGAAAGGGTCACCTCCCAGGGATACCCCCTCACCCAGTCATTGGCCGCCGGATCAAAGAGGGTGATCTCCCAGGGACAAGTAGCGCTGACCCGGACCTGGGAGTCCGGACCCGGACCGGAGAGGTGCAGGGCAAAGGGTTGCAGCTGATGGGGCACCAACTCGCTCTCCTGGTTTGGTCGATGGACAAAGCCCACGGACCTGACCAGCAGCTCCGCCAACTGCTCGTCATTTTGGCCGTCAAACGTTTCGCACGGGTCAAAGGCGGCGTAGACCGTCCGGCCCAGGCCGTATTCGTGCAGAACAATCACCGGATAGAGACAATTGCGGTGTCTGCCGCTCGCCACGCGGCCGCGGTCATCCCCGTCGCCGCAGGCCTCGGTGACCCGGCCGGCAACTTCGGTGTCCTCTGCGGCCTCGACCCGGACGAGCCGGTCATCGATCCGCAGTACCCCGGCGGTAGTGACCGGGCTGTCCGCAAGGGTTATCGTCCGCTCGGACCCGGGCAGCACCCCCTTTGCCGTGACGCCGAGGAAGGATTCCTTATGGTCGGCATTGCCGTTGCCGTCGCCCGGTACATGCCAGGCAAAGGAGATCAGGCCCGTGCCGGAATAGACCTTCTCCCGCAGCTCGTCGTCATGATGATCGGTCAGCGGGTGCTGGTCGCCGATGATCATGATGTCGGTATGGATCGGATTGCGTAATTCCTGCTCAAAATCAGCCCGCCGACACACCACGGTGAGCGAACCAACCGCCTGCCGGAGGATGTTGACTATTTTCTCGAAGTCGGCGCATCGGTCGCCGCAATCCCCAAGATGCGCAAGCGACCGCTCTTCGCCCTGCCCCCGCCCCTCCCCGGGTCGGTCTTTGACAGAGTCTTCCTCCCGGCAATCGCCCTGTCCCTGGTTCAGCCATACCAGGAGGCTGCCCTGATCAAGCGGGGTGATTTCCCCTGCAAGGTCGGGCACGATCTCAAAAGTTGCCTCGGCGAGCACCCGGGTCCCGCCGTCCGCCTGCCAGGCCGCGAGCGTCGCGGTGTATGGCCCAGCCGCCAGCCCGGACGAAGAGAAGACAAAATCGCCGGTGGCGGTGCTTCCCCCGCTAATATTGACGGTTTCCGATGCCTCGTGGACAACGGTCCCGGTGGTCTGATCATAGAGTTGCACCCGGATGTTCACGCCTTCCAGCGGGCCGACGCAGGGGTTGACAAGGGTGTAGGCCAGAGTCAGGTCCCGACCGGTGGGCAGCGGCTCGGGAGACGCCAACAGACTGCCGGTCAGTTCGGCAAAGGGTCGGCACAGTTCAACCGTGACCCCTACGGTGACCGGCTCGGCGATATTACCGGCCTGGTCCGTGGCCCGGAAACCGATGGTGCGGGCACCCGCGTCCGTTGCCCCGGGACTCCAGAGGGCCGCATACCGGCTGGTGGCAGGATCGGCAAGGGACAGCGACTGCCAGGCCCCCTGGTCGATCCGGTATTCCGCGCTCCCTACGCCGGTAGCATCGTCCGTGGCTATAACCGCCAGTTCGATGGGTCCGTCGACCAGGGCGCCCTCGACCGGTGCAATGATCGTCACCACCGGCGGACTGCCGTCGACCACCTCGAACCCGGCAGCGGCAAGAGCAAAGTCTTCCGCTCCGTACCGGGCCTGCAGGGAGACCTGATAGCCGCCGAGGGCCAGGTCGGCGGTGAGAATCGGGATGGTGCCGGTGGCAGTCTGCCCCCTGGACAGGGCGATGGTTTCGCTCCAGGTCCGCACCGGGGTTAAGGCCTGATCGGCGAGCACATGCTCCACGGTCAGGCCGGCGAAATCGAAATTGCCGCTGTTGGTCACCGACCACATGGCCTGCAGCGGTTCCCCAGCAGGCAGGCTGTCGGCGGAGAGGCTCAGAGTGCCGGTCAGAAGCGGGACCTGATTGATGACAAAGGGCACCGTACTTTCAGCCAGGACCGCTTCATTCTTTATCAGGGTCGCCCGAACCCGATACCCGCCGGCGGCAGTGATGCCGCTGTTCCAGGCATACTGCAAATTAAGCTGCCCGTCCGCGGCAAGCTCCAGGTCCTCTTCGGCCAGTTGCGCCACCGGTACGCCGTCCCCGGTCTCGATCCCCACGAGCAGGTGGACCTGTTTGCGCCAGGCGGAATTGACCAGGGCCAGGTTCACGGTCAATGCCTCATTCATCCCGCAGGCGGCCTTGTCCAGGGTCGCGGTCATCTCCACCCTGGGCTGGATCACGACGGTCCGTGCCACCGAAGCGGAGGTGTTGCCGGCCAGGTCGGTGGCCCGAAAGTGCAGGGTATGGGTGCCCTCGTCCGCCTCCACCGGCGTCCACCTGGCCACGTATCTGCCGGTTGCCGGGTTGACAAGGGACAAGGGCTGCCAGGAACCTCCATCCACCTGATATTCCGCGGCTCCAACCGCGCCGGCGTTATCGAGGGCGGTAACCACCAGATCAAAGGCATTGCTCAGGACACGCCCCTCCGCGGGCGCCAGGACCGTCACCACCGGCGCCACGCCGTCACGGACGGTGAAGGTATCGCCGGCCAGGTTCTCGGGAGCACCCGACCGCAAGGATTGGAGCATGACCTGATACACACCGATATCCCAGGGCAGCGCGGCGAATTCATGCTGCCCGGAGACCGTTTGTCCCGTGCCGACCACCACTGTTTCCTCATGGGCCGCGACCACGGCCCAGTCACGAGTGTCCAGAACCAGGAGCTTCAGCGGCACCGCGCCCGCCTCGACATTGCCGTCGGCGCTGATCGTGAACCCGGTATGCACCACCCCATCCTGGAAGATCATCCCCGGATCGATCGAGACAGTTCCGGAGACCCGCAGGCTCGGCGTGATCACAAACTCACCGACACTCTCGGCAACCCGTTCGTTGCCCAGAAAAACCTCCGCGGCGGCGCGGTATGTGCCGGGAGGGGTGCTTTCGGTATTCCAGGTGGCGTTGATGGCGGCGCTGTCTCCCGGCTGGAGATTGACCAGGGTCTGCTCCTCCAGATGGAGGGCTGACATCGCATCGCCAATGGTCAGCCTGACCTTCAGCTCCGGCAGAACCGCGTTGCAGCCCCGGTTAGCGACAACGAGATTGAGGAGGACGTTTTCCCCTGGGCCGTATTCCGCCCTGTCCATGGTCAGGGCGGCCGCGACATCAAGATCGGGCAGAACCGCAAAGGGCGTGGCCGACTCGCCGATCAGGGTGCCGGTAGCATCGGTCAGGAGCGTGCGCACCCGATAGGCGCCGGCAAGGACCGAGCCGGCCCGCCAGCTCAGCTCCACCGTCTCGTGCCCGCCGTACTGGAGGGTTTTGACCAGGTTGGTCAACTCCTCGACCAACCCGCCGTTTTCATCCTCCACCGTCACCGCCAGGCGGACCTCCTGAGCCGGACCGTTATTGTGCAGGGCAACTTCGACGACGACCACCTCATCGCTTCTGAACTCCGAACCGTTGAGGGTGGTCGCGAAGCCGAGGCCGGCTTCCTCGGCCACGTGGAAATCCCTGACCGCCACGTTGTTGTCTTCCCGGGATTCGGCAATCTCGTCGTCGTTGTCCAAAACGGCATAGACCGTATTGCGCCCGGCCATGTCGGTACTGTCCCAGTTGACGCTGAGCCACGCCTCGCCGTGCGGGCCGAGGAAAGGGATCGTTCCGGAGTGGATCCGCCTGACAACGTCCCTGGCATCCCAGAGATGAAGTTCGGCCTTGACGTTTTCCGCGGCCACGGCCGAGGTATTGCGTACCATGAACCCGATGGTCGTCTCTTCCCCGGCCAGCGGCGCCTCGGGCAGGATAAAGATATCCTGATCCAGTACTTCCAGGTCCGGCATGAGCGCGGCTTCCATGTTGACGACTATTTCGTCCGCGGGCTCGCTGACATTACCTGCCGCGTCCTGCGCCCTGGCGGTGAACATGTTTGCTCCGGAATGCAGTAACACGTCGTTAAAGATAAAGGTGCCGGGCAGAACGATCCGGTGCAGGTCCGTACCCGCCCGGTAGAAGATCCCGGCCGGCAGCCAGGCGAAATCGCTGGCTACGCTGCCGGTAAAAGAGTGCAGCAGCCGGTCTTCTCCCTGGCCATCCACCGCCACCGTCCGGACCTCGGTTTTACCGTCGGCTTCGACATAATAGGCAAGCTGCCGGCCGTCCGGGGACCACTGCAGGTAGGACTCAATAACGTCCGTTTCCGTCAGCCGGCGGGTTTCGCCGGTATCGACGTCATGGACATAGATATCATACACCCCGTCACGGTTGGCGGTGAAGGCGAGCTGATTGGTCCACGGCGACCATTCGACGGACGGATAATACCCTGAAAAATCCACATCAGCTTCCAACAGGACAGGAGAACCTCCGTTCACATCCACCAGGTACAGATTTTGATCTGTGTCGGCATTATCCCAGGAACTGAAGGAAATCGTCCGGCCGTCGTATGAAATTTCAGGGTAAAATCCTTCAAAACCTTCCGTCACCCGCGTGGTCTCCCCGCTCTTCAGATCATGGAACCAGATATCATAGGAACCGTTCCCCCTGTCGCTGTCAAAGACTACCTTCGTGCCATCCTTGTTCCATGCGGGATCGAATTCCTCCACATCCGAAGCCGTGGTAAGTCGAGCCGTCGCACCGGTGATGATATCATAAAGCCCTATTTGGGCTCGCCCCGCGTCACCGTCATAACTGTAGGCGATTTTTGTCCCATCCGGCGATACCATAGGGCTCCAACTCCCTTCGGGTATCTGGTCGATGAGTGTCTCGATTCCGGTCTCGAGATCCTGCCGGTAGATATAATATGTATAGGGATAGTATTTATTTTTTGTCTGTGAATAATAAACATTGCCACCATCTGGCGTTACGACGGTTTCATAGGTTCTGTATCCGGTCAGAAAGGACACGGTATGCTCTAGCCCATTCGCTGCGTCAACGGTATCTATCCATTCCTGGTCATGGATCAGGTCAACAACGGTGCCCGCCTCGGCGCTCCCCGCCACGTCCACCCTGACAACCGGACTCTGATACGGACGCCCACTGACGGTGGGAAAAGAAAGAAGCGGTTTAGTCAGATCGATTATGTCCTGCGGAATTGCCGAGGCTTCATTCGAGTTTCCGCTTTCATTGCCGAATGCATCCAGAGCCCGCACGACATAGAAATATTCAGTGCCATCATTCAAGCCGCTGTCACGAAAACAGCCGTCCGGGATCGGGCTGCTGTTCACCCTGATATACGGGCCCCCGGCGACCAGGCCGCGGAAGAGCAGATAGCCGGCCGCCGCATCCGGCGAATGATCCCAGCATAGATCAATGGCCCTGCCTTCGGGCACGGAGACGGCCGTCAAATTTTCCGGCGGCGCCGGAGGCTGCGTCGCCACCTCTACCGTGGCTTCAGAGGAAGGACTGCTCTCGCCCCCTGCCTGATCCACCCCTGTTACCCGGTATCGATAGGTATTGTTCCGCAGGCCGGGATCGACAAACGAGGTGGCCGCTGCCAACGCCGGATTAACCTTCACCCACCCGTCCGCGGAGGTTGTCCGGTAGATGTTGTACCCGGCAAGGTCGGATTCGGAATTGGCGTTCCAGGCAAGAGCGACATCACTATTGTCAACCACCGCCGCAAGACCTGTCGGCGCTGCCGGCGGCGTATCATACACCACCGTGACCGTCGCCGACGGCCGGCTGATATTGCCGCTGCCGTCGGTTGCCACGGCGAACAGGGAATTGCTTCCCTCGGTCAGGGTGACCGGGAGAGCAAACACCCCCTCCGCATTCGCCCCTATGGTTCCGAGAGATTCCTTTCCCGCGGCCAGAGTCATGAAAATTTCCACAGTGGCCTCCGGGACGGTTATGCCGTCCACGGTGATCCCGGCTGCATGGACCGGAGTTGCCGGATGATTGAGCAGCGGGGTGAATACCCTGGCCATGACCGGCGAGCCGGTACTTTCATTGCCCGAAACGTCCACCGCGGTGATGTAATATGCATGCATCCCGTCCCACAGCCCGAAGTTGCTGCCCTCCGGGTCGATATAGGACGGATCCGCCAGCAGAGCGCTGTTCCTCCTGGTGCTGTTTGCCGCCAGGTACACGTTGTAGCCGGCCAGGTCCGCTTCCTGGTTCTCCTGCCAGGCCAGGTCGACGAAGCCTCCGTCGACCTGGGCCGTAACCCCTGCAGGCGCGGCCGGCGGCGTCACATCCTTGAATTGGACCTCCAACTCCTGCGGTGTCGTATCGGTCAGGCCGCCCAAGTCCGTGGCCACGGCCCGCAGTCGATACAAACCCTGCTCCCAGCTTAGAGCCACCGGGTCGAGGCTGACCACATAGGGTCTTTGGGTCAGCATGCCTCCGAAATCCGTCCAAGCCGGCCCGCTATCTGCCCGATACTGAAACTGTACCGTGGCAATGTCCGTATCTTCCGACTCGGCCCGGACCGGAACGGGCTTGTCGAACTCCAGGCCCGGCGCTGGACTGACAATTGTCAGATGCGGGGCATGGGTATCCAGGGACACGGCAAGGGAATTGGACTGATCGCTCAGGTTCCCGGCGCTGTCCATGGCAAGCAGATAATAGTCATGGGTCCCGTCCGGCACTTCGAGATCATCGAAGGCAAGGCCTTGGATCAGGTAGGGGGCGAGATCACCCACCACCGGCCCGGAGGCATTGGTTAGTTGCCCGTCCCGATAGACCAGGTATCCTGCCAGATCAGCTTCCTCATTGGCCTGCCAGGCGAGGGTAACCGTCGAGCCGTCCGGCGCGGCCGTGCGGAGGACCGGCGCTGCTGGCGGCGTGTTGTCCACGGTCACCGCGACGGTCTTGATATTGACGTTGCCGCTCAGGTCTTCCGCTTCCAGCCGGAGGGTATACAGCCCGTCAACCAGGTCGATGGTGTCCCAGCGAACCAGAACCCCATGCTCGACCGGCACCGGTGATTTGCGCAGCATTTGCCAAGATTCCGGATTTTCGCCGAATCCGCTGAAGAGCCGGTATTCCTTGAAATCATCGGCGCTGTAGGCCCGACCGATGATGTCGATATAGTTGCCCACCCGGAAGCCGTCCCGCGGCGAAGCGATCATCGCCTCCGGCGGGGCAAGGTCCACGGTGAATGCCTCGCGATTGGAATCCGGGCTCTCCCAGCCGGCCAGATCAACAGCCCTGACCGTATAGAAATAGGTCCCCGCCGCCAGATCCTCATCCAGGAACTCGGTCCCGGGGATCGGTACGCTGTTTATCTTGACATTATTCCGGTACAGATTGAAGCCGGCGAGATCAGGCTCGGAATTTCCCTGCCATTGCAGGGCAACTCCGGTGCCGGCCTCAAGATGACCGGAGAGGATCGGCGGCGCCGGCGGCGCGGTATCAATGGTGAAATCGATCTGCCGCGCCGCGGTATTGCCGATGAGATCCTCGGCTGTCAGGCGGAGGCAGTAGACTCCGTCGGGCGGCAAGGTCAGCAGTGCGGCAAGGGGACCGTCCAGGATCGGCTGGTCGCCGGTCCTGAGCAGAGACCAGTTGATTGCGTCGGCACAGGCGGACCGGGCCAGCTCCAGAGTATACTCCTTCAAAAAGCGGTCATTGACCGTGCCGGAAACGGCAAGGGCCTCCCTGATGAATTCGCCGTCTTCAGGTGCGCTCAGGCTAAGTTCGGGGGCATGGTTGTCAACATGCACCACTACCCTGACCTCGCTTTCGCCGCCGGCCCTGTCCACCGCAACAACCCTGAGCGTATAGTCGCCGTCGGCCAAATTCTGCTCCGGCCCCACGTTCCAGGAGGCAAGCAGGGGGTCCGGGGGCAACGCCTCGCCGGAGGCGAGTTCAACCCAGTCAACCGGGTTCGGCCCGGCACCGTACTGAATTCTGTAGGACAGTAAATTAGCCTCTTCGATGCTCCCCCGCACCGCAACCCCGGCCCTGGACCCGCCGAAATATTCTCCTTCGGAAGGGCTGTCCAGGGTAATGCGCGGCCGGGTCTTGTCCACCGTAAAGGTGACTTCCTTTGTTCCGCTATTCTCGACGGCATCAGTGGCCTCGACCCGTAGCGCATATTCGCCGTCGGGCAGATCCAGGGATTCGGAAAACTCTATATCTCTACTGACAAAGTTTGTGCTGACAACATAGGGCTCCGGCCCCCCGGTGACGGTCACCTGGTATGTTCGGAGGTTGGGATCGCGCAGCGCCCCGCGCACCTCCACCGCCTCTCCATGATAGGAAGCATCAGAAGGGGAGGCTATTTCAATGGCCGGCGCGGTGGTGTCGATGACCACGGTACTCTTTTCGCTCTGGACGACAAAGGGCGGGGAGAGACTCGTCGCGGTCACCTTTGCCCGGTAGCTTCCGTCCGGAAGCGGCTTCCCTTCCATATCCAGACCGGTCCACAGGAACTGGTGGCTGCCAGCCTGGGCGCCGGGAGTGCTCTCGCCGGCAAGAGGATTGCCCTGGAGATCCTCCACAACCAGGGTGACGTCCACGGCATCGCTCAGCTCGTAGACAACCGATGTCTCGTCATATTTGCCGTCGCCATTAGGTGAAAAAATTCTCGGTTCCCCCTTCAGGCCGCTGATCAGCTGGGCACGCTCCCCGAAACTCACCGGCACGATGGTAGTCCGGGTATTGCCGGCAAGATCATCGGCGCGGAGGACAAGCGCCCAGTTCCCGGTGAGGCCGAAGGTATTCCAGGAGCCGAGAAGGCCGTTTTCCACAACAAGGTCTTCCTCGTGAAGAAGCACCAGCGATCCGTCCGCTTCATTCCTGGCCTGGAGGGTATAGCCTGCCAGGTGCGTATCGGTGACCGTGCCGATCACCTCGGTGATGATCTCCGGGAATTCGCCTGTACCGGGATAACTGATCATGGCGAAAGGTGGGGTATTGTCCACCGTGACATAAAAATTTTTCTCAAGTACGTTTCCGCATCCGTCCCGGGCTAGAACCTGTATCCAATAACTGCCATCTGCAACCGGCAACCCCTCATCGTCAAGCCCGTCCCAGGAAACCCTGCCTGAGCTGTAGCCAATCTCCCGGCCCGAGATGAGCGTTCGTACGACACCGACCTGCCTGACCGTTATATCGAGGATCGCGTATTCGCCTACCTGATATTCGATAGTCACCTCGTCCTGAACCCCGTCAGCATTAGGTGAAAAAATGAATGGTTCAACATCAGCGGTCATGGACATACTTACGTCAATCATGGCCCGGGTGACATGACAGGAAGTATTTCCGAACTTGTCGGTCACCATGAGTTGCAGGGAGTGCTCGACGGGTTCCAGGTCTGTAACATCCCATATCCCGAGTTGCCCATATTTCTGTTCAAAGTCGTAATAGCCGCAACTTCCCTCTTCCGGGACGCAGGGCACATTTCCCTTAACATTAAACCACTTGTTGGGATTATGTCCCGCGCCATAAGCAATAGAATATCCGAAAATGTTGTCATCATCGGCTGCAACACCTTCGATGCCGACAAACCGATAGGTAACATCCCCATTATCATTCATCCATGTCCTGGCGCAGAAAGGTTCCGGCAAGGCTGGATAGGTAATTTGTGCTTCAGGAAGAGTCCGGTCGACCACCAACGTGTTGTATCTGAACTCTTCAACCACCTTCTCACCGTAGACCAGGTCGACTTTTACCCGATACTCTCCTTCCGGGAGACCAGCTGTCTCAATTGTGGCGCCTCCCCAATAATCACCGGAGGGTTGAAACTGTTTGAGGAAACGCCACTCGTTGTTTTCTTCCAGAAAATACTTCACATAATCGGGCAATTCCTTCGGTTCATCACAGGGACAATACTCAACAGAGATGTTTACGAATCCATTATTCACAGTATTGCATTCACCCTTACTCCATCCGTAAAAAACCTTTAAGAATGTCTCTTGACAAGGAAATAGGCACTGCTTCATATCCCCATTGCCTGGGCACAACTTTGGTGGAAGCGGCATTTCATTGCTGATATATATCTTGCCACTCTCTCCAATTCCTACAAACCGCAGGGGATAGCTGTAGCCCTCCGGCAGATTTTCAGGGGAAGGCACCCCAAACTGATACGGATATCCTGGAAAAACCTGGTAAACCGCCAAGTCCCCCCATTCGACCGAGCCAGCTATCGTTTTCTTTGCCTGCATCGTTACAGTGTGTAAATCTTCCAGAAGCGACACGTCCAAGACAGCCATGGGCGGTGACATGCTGCCAACTCGGATGCAGCCCATTATCGCGTGAAACAGCGGGGGGTTGAAGACGAGGGTATTCGAGTAGTATTCCATGTCGCTTGTGGCGACCATCTTCACCCGCACCGCGACGATCTCCTCCGGATCAAGCGATGAGGTGTCAAAAGCCAGCTCAATGGTCTCCTCGGGCGGATCAACGGTCACTCCGGCATCATGCCACTGCATGTTCATCCGGTACTGAACCGTCGCGGAACTGATGGGTTCCCCGAGGGTCTCGACCACAGCCAGGGTGTGAGTACCGGGTGTCAGAAGATTTTTCGGCTGAAGATCAGGTGAATCACATGTCCCCAGGGGTTCATTTTTCGTCAGCCCGATCCGGTCGCCGTCCCAACGGGAAAGAACGAGAAGTTCTTCGTTGAAGCGGGCAAAAACCACACTCTGATTGCCGGCAAAATCCTCGACCGAAATCCGGAATGTCCTGTTGCCGAGAAATCCGATGGATGGAGAGGTTTCAGAGGTAAATCGCTGGATCAGTTTCGGGATAGGGTTGCCGTCAGCATCCAGTTTAGGATCAACGCCATTAAAGATTTCCGCCAGGAGCGCTTCTCCGTTCCTGAACGTAATCCACTCCCGGGGCGTCCCGCCCAGGCCGTAGGATACGGTCCAGGATTTCAAGTTCGCGTCCACGGCAAGACCGGATAGATCTATCGATAATGCAGGCCTGGCCTCAAGCCCGCAGGAAACCGAACTGAATTCCAGCCCGGCAGCCGGAGGGGTGGTATCGACCTGGACATAGAATTCATAATCGAATATCCGAATGATGTAATGTCCGTCCGGGACAATGCCGCCGGATGTATCCCGGCCGTCCCAGACGATGCCGTATTGGCCCGGCCTTGCATGGTCCTGCTCAAATGTCCTGAGAAGGGTTCCATCCTTATCGTGGACGGACACCTCAAGATGCACCGGCTCATGAACCGTGTAGTTGAGCCCCACGGTATCCTTGATTCCGTCGCCATTGGGTGAAAACAACTCGCCGGTTTTATAGATATCGGTGACGCTGAACTTCTTGCCCCAGGTAACCATCTGCCGGCCCCAGCCCGTATTGCCGGCCTTGTCGGTGACCGTCAGGCGGACCAGGAAGGAGCCTTCATAGGGTGGAATCCAGGTGGCCAGCATGCCATTGACCACCGGATTTTCCCTGGGCGGGGCAATGAGACGCCAGTCAGAGGGCGTTTTCCGGTCGGCATATTCAAGTTGCCAGGAAGCAAAATTGAGGTCGGTCGCAATTCCCTGTAAATTGACCGCGGACTCCGTCTTGTTGGGTCGAAGTTCGACGGTCAGATTCAGAAGGGAGCCCGTCACCTTGAAATGTTCATACGACCTCGATATGTTATCGTATATTAAATAGGATAAATATCTTTTATTTGGAGATAAGTTAATATTCCACTTCCAGGAATCAGAATCTTCATCAAAGTATACCCGCTCTCCATTAGCAATATTTAAAGCCAGCAAGAGCTCCTTTTTGCCATAATATAGAGAAAGGAATGTCTCGTCATCAAACCAATACCATCGAGGTATATCCAAATAGCTCCACTCTGCGCAATCCCTTTCCGTTGGAGGCCAAATAGTATATTCAGAAGGTATATTATATTCCTCCTCGAAATAGTTATCGCATCCATAATATCCGAGTTTGAATATCTCTTTCTTATTATTTTCAATTTCAAATATTGACAGGATGCCGTCTATATCGTTATTGACGACTTTTTCCGAATCCGGCGTCAACGATGGATTCGGAAACCCGAGCTTCACTAAATTCGTGTTTTGACATTCTCCATATACATCGCAGACCAAGTAATTAATGAAAGGAAGCTCTTCGATAGAATAACCTGCTATGAAATGTCCATCGCGCAGAAGTGGTGTCTTTGAGGCGCTTCCTGTTGCTCCCTGTTTAATGCACCCACCAAACTCATACCATGAATAAGGCATCCGGGAATTATCAGCGATAAATACCGGATAATCGGGCTCATTCAGGCCAACGGACCAGCTATCCAATAGCCAGTTCGTCGCATCAAGGTCCCGGACAAGAATCCTGCTTGATCCGTACCAGTCGAAAAAGACCGTTGCATTCTCTACCGGTAAAATTTCCTGCATACCCCCTGCAAGATCCGCGACAACCGCATGGGTAGCATCGGAAAAGACCAGCCTGTTCCCATCGGGAGCCCAGGTCAGCCTGTGCTGGTAGTCAAATCCAGTTCCCCAGTCAGGCGTATAAATCTTTTTTTCCGTCCCATCTGCTTTGATGATCGCGAAATAATGACGATCACTGTTCTGGTTATACAGCTTATAGGCGATATGCCTCCCATCAGGGGAAGGGAATATATCGGTGATACGCTCGGGATCGCCCTCGAGAGAATCAAATGTTTCTAAGGGGGTTAGCTTTTCACCAAAACGATCGCCTGCCCACAGCTGCTGCTGAATCACCTGTTTGGAAATCTTATTGTATTTTTCCAGGATAAAAGCGATGATCGCGCCATCATCAGAGAATGAAAAACCAGGATTGACCTGATCACATTCAACGAGCATCCATGCCTTGGTATTGCAGTCACTCGCATTTGATACATAGCGATACCCGATTTCCGCATCGGCCCCTTCACTCCATTCCTCAGGGACGATCCTGAGAATGCTGCCGCCTGTCGGCGAAATCGAATAGATTCCTGTGTCATATTCGGGCTGCTGTGGATGCTTTGCGTCGAGATGAACAATGATCGCGCTGTCGTCGGGGAGCCACTTATATTTTCGTCCTCGCAACAGGTACTCAACCTTGTTGTTGAACAAATACGGCGTGCCGACCGCCTTCAGCAGCGGTGAGCGATTGTTGTCCACCGTCACCAGAAGACTGGAGAGCGCGATCCCGGTTTTGCCCTGTACCTGGATGCGGTACTGGCCGTCGGCAACGACCCGGCCTCTGTTGTCCAAACCGTCCCAGGTCAGGGAGACATAGGTGGTGTTTGTAAAATCAGGGCCGCTGTATTCCCTGATTGCCTCGCCCTCTTCATTCACCACCGCTACGGTCACGTCCTGGGGCTCCGACAGCCGGTTGCCGAATCGGGTATTGTCCTTGATCCCGTCGCCATTGGGCGAAATATAGCTGTTGGACAGCCAGAGATCCCCGTTCTGGATGCCGACCCCGCGTACGGCCCGATTGTTTTCCCTGTCCTGCTCCGAAATGCTCTTCTCCGGGTCGACAATCACCTCAACATCAATGATCCCTACCCTGTTGTCCGTGGCAAAGGTGAGCGAGGCGGTTGCCTGAGCGTTACCGGCTATCTCCGGAATCACGGACATACCAAGTAATTCACCGCCGGCGCGAAACGCCACCGGCACTTCGCTTCCCGGCTGCTCTCCCTTGTTTTGCACGATGGCGGTCACAGTGACCGGATCACCCTCGTGCGGCGCCTCGGGACTGAAGGAAATGCCGGATTCGCTCATCGCGAAATCAGGCAGGGACAGGACCCGCAGAGTGGTGAACGCGCTGTTGTTTTCTTCCCTGATTTCCTCGACCTGGTTGTCCGGATCAATGGAGACCGTCATCAGCCGTTCGCCGGAAACCGGAATTTTGGCCCACTCGAACACTGCATCCGCACTTTCATTCGCACCAATTGCCGCGATAACGGCCGAACCGATCAGGGTCGCGCCGGCCTCCCCGGATTCGCCGTCTATAAAATCCACTCGGACATCGGTGACCGGAGCAAACCCTCGGTTGTGTACTTTTGCTTGCAGCGTTGCCCCGCCTGCCTCGAAGGCCGGAACAGGATCAAAGGCTATATCCGTATAGGCAAGCGCCAGGTCGGGCTTGACAGACCCATGGATATCTATGGCGACCGTCGCCCTATTGTTGTTTTCGGCTGATTCGGCAAAGGTTTCGTGGGGATCGAGAACCACGGAAAGAGGAAGAGCGGTGCCGGAGATCTCCGGCACCCAGGCAATGGCAACATCAACCTCCTGTCCCGCCGGCAGATCTATGGAGCGGGCAACCACGGTCAACGGGACGCCGCCCTGCTCCACGACAAGATGAAGAGGAACACTGATGGCGTCAACTGTCCCCCTGTTCACGACCGTAGCGGTTATGGCGAGAGGCTCAAAGATACCGCCTTCGGAAGGGGAAATCGAGATATCCTCGGGAGCCACGGCAAAATCATAGGTCGCCTCCGGATAGACGATGCGCAGGGCTGAATTGTTCTGCTCGCTCGCCTCGTTGACCAGGTTGTCCGGGTCAACCACCACATAGAAATGGTGGGGGCTGCCGTCCGTTATCGAGGTGTTGAAGACAGCCGTCTCCGCGGCCTGGCCGGCAACGGAGAGCGTCCGTTCACCGACTTCCCCGGACTCGCTTAACGCACCTTCATAAAGGACCAGTTTGACCTCAGCCACATCGGTCATGCCGGAATTGCGGACGGTGACCGCCAGACTCAGCGCCGAGGGCAGGGACGTGATTTTATCCGGCGTGGGCACTATCTCCGCCGTATCGACCGACAGATCAGGCTCACGGGTCGCCAGCCAGATAGCTTTCACCGCAAGGGCGGTTTGACTTGCGCTGGCCTGCCAGCTGCCGTCCTGGGACTGCCGAGCAAGGAGATAGGCCAGGGCCTTGTCTGCAACCACGGACCTGACCCCCATCTGCCGCATGGCGATCAAGGCGAGGGCCGTATCATATATGGTACTGGCACCGTTGCCGAACCCGCCGTCAGGATTCTGCCCGGCGTACACCAAGGACAGGGCGTCGGAGATGGGTACATCCAGCTGATACTCGCCTCTGAAGGGAATGAGCGCGGTGATGACCTCCACCGTGGTCTGAACGGAACCGCGGCCATCGGCACCCCAGCCGCGATCGCTGCTCTGCTCGCTTAGCAGATACGAAACGGCCGGCCCAACCACCTCTGATGATGCAGCACCCGCCGAGGCCAGGGCGCGCATCGCCAGAACGGTGTCCGCCGGGTTGCTTTCGTAGTTGTCCCCGCTCCCCCAACCGCCGTCAGGATTTTTCCGGTTAATCAGCTCTGCAACCAACGACCCGACATCGGTTCCAGACCCGCCCAGACACTCAATCTTTCTTGCCAGATAATCGATATTTTCCGTAGAGGTGTTTTCCAGCCAGGAAAAACCCAGATCTGACGCCTCCGCGGTATTGGCAAAATCAGCCAGGGCGGAGAGCGCCATGGCCGTATCCCTGACCGCGGTAGAGGGGCTGTCCTGCCAACTGCCGTCCGCCTTCTGATGATTCAACAACCAGGCCACCCCGTCATTGACTTCAGGCGGAGCGGTTCGCGGGTCGACAGGGGGCATCTCCGGGCCGGGATTCTCCGGAATCTCCGACAACGGTTCAGCGACGACGGAGATCCTGCCCAGACCATTCGTCAGCCCGGAAAACCACATGGGCCAGCTGTTCATTACCGTTCGTATCGCGGCAAGATCAGCCTCGCTCCAGGTCCCGGGCCGGACAAGGTAAATGGTTCCCACCCTGAAGGTTTTTCGGGAATCGGCCGCACCGGGAACGCGTTCACCTTCGACGGCAATGATCATGTCGATGGTCACGGAGCGGGCGGTACCTTCGATGGTGACCCCGGGTTCGGGCAGACGTTCGGGATCGATTTCCGGATTGTCAATCAGCAGCATGGGCGGGACCTCATCCTTCCCGATGAGTCCCATCAGATACAGATCAAGGGGGCTGAAATATCGTCTCCCGGGAAGGGAGGTGAAGGTGCCGTTGCCATTGTCCACCCACCGGTTCCCGTATTCCAGCGAACCCGCCGTATCCAGGAGAAAACTCCAGTGATATCCACCCTTACCAAGCAGGTCGCTGCTGAGGCTGTTATCGTCGTTCCTGAACTTCGGGTGGGCGGCCCATCGGTGCAGCAGCTCATGGCTCAGGGTCGCCATTGTTTCTGAGTATCCGGGGTCCAGGGGGTCCGCCACCATGGCGTTGACGTTGCCCATGTCGATGGCTCCCTGCAACGACCCGCGACTGCCGTAGAGCGAGGTATTATCGATCAGCTCTTTGCCGATTCCCTGCACATCGTTTTTCACCTCCTGATAAAAAGCGACGGCCTCATTTTCCGGCATCCTGAAATCAAAATTTGAGAAAATTATCAGAAAATCATAGTCATCAGGATGGGTCGCATAGAATTGCCTGGCGATTTCCTGCCGGGCAGCCACATTGGGTGTGCCATCGGGTAGTTCGGCGTCATACTCTCCGATTACTTCGTAAACGGCGATATCGGATGCAATCTGTAGCGGAAATACGGAAAAATCGGCAGCCCCCGCCCAGGAGGCAATAAGGGCAAAAACCAACGGGATAATCGAGAAGAGTATTCGGGAAAGGGACGTACTGGTCATACGGGTCACGACAACCTCACCTAATACGTTCATGCCAGCGCAAGCGGGAAATCGCTCGTCACCAACGCGCTAAAACATGCTCATTTCAATCAATTATTGCCAACCCCATACTTTTGCGGGACTGATGCCGATTTGAGCATCGCGAGGCCGTCAACTGTTGCCATGCCCAGAACCTTAAAAACGGCGACATACAATTACAATTAAGGATATATAAATGAGTTATATTATCATTTTATATATTCATTAAATGATGAAGCTTTTATACTAAATTAATCACTTTGTCAATAGACAGGAATGTCACGAACCAAGAAAATACCGCTTAGCACATTTTATAGGTTTTTATATTAAAAATTAAAGAGTTATACAAACAACCCACCCTGGAACCGACACGCCATCTTCCGATTTATTCCGGAAATAACGGCTCGTAGAGAGCGGTAACGGCGAACATCCAACTATGTCTTTTCAACAATTTACAAGCCAAGCCGACGCCGGAATCATTTTTTTTCGATTCAGACGATGATGATTACTCCGCAAAAAATCAAAACACGGGGCATCCGCAGCTGAGCTTACAAGGGC
The DNA here is from genome assembly GCA_003604995.1 of Desulfobulbus sp. GTDB lineage: Bacteria > Desulfobacterota > Desulfobulbia > Desulfobulbales > Desulfobulbaceae > UBA10518. The sequence goes on from QZJD01000067.1 coordinate 28,133, forward strand.
TGCAAGGAGTGCCGGCGTCAGTCTCGCTCTTTTTTGCGGAACTGCCAATCATGCTTGAAAAAGGGCCTCAGATTACGAAATTATCGGCTGAATGATCAAAATGTGGTAAATAACAGGACGAGTGCGCAAATCAGCGCGGAGTCGGGACGGTTCAAACGGGAGCTAGGGCGTGGCGCGGAACGGGGGAAAGAATACCTCAGTCTTTCATACGGCGGAGTGGGCGATCTTTTGCGCCGGCGTGGCCATGAGCCTTTTGCTGATCGGGGCTGCGTGGTATTTTTTCGACAGCCGGCCGGAAAAGGTCAAAACATTCGGGCTCGTCCTTGTGGTCCACACCTTCGGCGGGAGGGCGGCGGGGATCGGCCTGTGCATCCTCAACGGTGTCAACCATTTCTGGACCATCGCCTACAACTTCTACCTGGAGGTCCTCATCGTCTGTTTCACCTATTCGATTTCGGTCCTCTCCATCAACAACTACATCAAGCTCCGGGTCATCCGCTACTACGTCCTCCGGCTGGAACGAAAGGCAAGAAAATACAGGGACAAAATAGAACGGTACGGCTGGCTTGGGCTCCTGCTGTTTGTCATGACCCCCCTGCCGGTGACCGGCCCGGTTGTCGGTTCGATCATCGGCTACCTGCTGAAATTCAGGGTCAGCAAGAATTTTTCCGCCACCTTTCTGGGAACCCTGGCGGCGATCGTCCTCTGGACCCTTTTTTTCGACCTGCTCGAACAGCACCTCAACGTCATCCGCGCCATCCTTGCCGGGATCATCTTCCTCGTCCTGCTCTCCTACGCCCGGGACATAAAGAATCTGTTCAGCAACAAATGAGGCCTGATGACGAAGTAATTCGAACCAGCAAAGCATCCTGTTTGACATGGCTGATCCGCGTAGAGTAAAATTTTAGTATAACAATCAGCAAAGTCATAAGTAAAAGCCAAACCTGCCGAAAGACAGGGACGGAAAACCGCGGATCTGAAAAGACAGCCGGGTTGCCTCGTATATGAGGGAACCCGGCTGTTTTATTTTGAAAAAGGAGGGAGAAATGAAACGACACGAATGCGCTGCCGGCCCGGTACAACGCCCCTGGTATTTTCTTTTTTTGCTCATGGTGATGGTGGCCACCTTCCTTCTGCTGCCTCGGACCTCCCCGGCTCAACCGGGGACGGGCGCCACCCCCCTGGAATCACTGCTGCAGCCGGACGGAACCCTGGATCTTGTCAACGGGGCTCGTGGCAGCGTTAATCCAGCCGGCTTTTCCATGGCGACGAGGACAGACGGCACCCCTGTCTTTACCCCCCTGAACGGAGTGATCCCGGGGAATGAAAACTGGCAGACTGTTTTTGGCCTCCCCGGCGCCAACAACGAAGTCAAGGCGGTGGTTATGGACGGGTCCGGTTCCGTCTACATCGGCGGAACATTCACCAGCGTCAGCGGTGTAGCCGCCAACAGGGTCGCCAAATGGAACGGCACCGCATGGTCGGCGCTTGGCAGCGGCATGGACGGCGAGGTATGGTCCCTGGCTTTGGATGGCTCTACCCTGTATGCAGGGGGGGCTTTTCTCAATGCCGGCGGGACACTGGTGAATGGGGTGGCCAAATGGGACGGCAGCACCTGGTCCGGACTTGGCAGCGGCATGTCAAGAGCTGGCACTCCCTATGTCATAGCCCTGGCCGTCGACGATTCGGGAAATCTCTTTGCGGCGGGATGGTTCAGTGGGGCTGGGGGAACCCCGGCGAACAATATCGCCAAATGGAACGGCAGCTCGTGGTCCAGTCTGGGCACATCGCCCAACGATGGTGTTGACAATATCGCCTATTCACTTTACTGGGACGGAGCCGTTCTCTACGTCGGCGGGAATTTCACCCATGCCGGCACGGTTGCCGTCGGCTACATCGCCGCCTGGACGGGCTCAGCGTGGCAGGCCCTGGGCGGGGGGACTTCACCGGGCATGGAATATCCGGGCGGTGTGTATGCGCTCACCAAGGACAGCAGTGGCGTGCTCTACGCGGGAGGAGGGTTTACCGGCGTCGGTTCGGTGGGGGCGTATATCCCCGTTAGCTATGTCGCCAAGTTCACCGGCGGCGCCTGGTCAGCGGTCGGCACCGGCATCAACGGAGATGTATACTCACTCGGGGTGGACGGCAGTGACAACCTCTATGCCGGCGGGGGCTTCAGCTCTCCCGAAGGGCTTATCCTGAGGTGGGACGGAGCATCCTGGACCGGTCTCGGGACCGGATACAGCGGGGTCAAATCTTTTGTCCTCTCCGGTACCGGGGGTATCTTCGCCGGGGGTACTTTTGATAGTGCCGGCGGAAATCCGGCCAGCAAAATTGCGTATTGGAACGGCAGCAGCTGGTCGGCCATGGCTTCCGGCGGGATGAACGCGACGGTCAATGCCCTTGCCTTGGACGGGACGGGCAATCTGTATGCCGGCGGCCAATTCAGCATAGCCGGTGCTGCCTACGCAAACAGAATTGCCATGTGGGATGGAACCGCATGGACCGCTCTTGGCACCGGCATGGCTGACGGGCAGGTGCATGCCCTTGCCTGCGACTCGTCCGGCAACCTGTATGCGGGGGGAACCTTCTCCTCTGTCGGCGGGGTCACCGGGGAATATATCGCCAAATGGGACGGAAGCTCCTGGGCGCCGATGGCTGCCATCCCTTCCTGGGTGTACGCCCTGCATGTGACAAGCAATGATACGATCTACGCGGGCACGTACAGCGGCGGTGCAGGAAACGTCTTTCGCTGGACCGGGACCTCGTGGGCCGCTCTGCCAGGCATCGAGTCGGACGACGTATTGGTGTTGACCTCTGACAGCACCGGCAAGCTGTATGCGGGAGGCAGGTTCACCAACAGGGTCGCCTGGTGGGATGGCGTCAGCTCTTGGTCCACCCTCGGCGGGGGCATAGCCGACGGCGAGGTCAATGCCCTGATAGTTGACAGCAAAGGCAATCTCTATGCGGGGGGCTCCTTTACCACCGCTGAGGGCAGTCCGGCGGATTACCTCGCCAAGTGGGACGGCGCCGCCTGGTCGGCGCTGGCCGGGGGACCCAATGGCCCGGTAAAAACGCTGGGGGTCGATACCGCGGACCATCTATATGCGGCCGGCGCTTTTACGGTCCCTGGGTCGAATATTGCCAAGTGGGATGGGAGCGCCTGGACGGAGCTGGGGGACGGCACAAATAATCAGGTTAATGCCCTTGCCATAAACAATACTTCCGGCGACCTCTATACCGGCGGGATGTTCACCATGGCCGGAATGAAGGATTCACGCTACATCGGTTGGATGACGGGCCTGCCGACAAAAATGGCAACAAAATTTCCCTGGACGATGTTCTTGCCGGCAATCATTCGAGGCAAAGGAGCAGGCCCCTGATGATCGGACGTTGGTTTCACGATATCAGCCTCAGGTGGAAACTGCTGGTCCCCTTTCTTTTTCTTGCCCTGGCCGGGGCAATTTCCCTGTTCATCGTTTTTTATCGCTTCGAAAAATCGCTGATTCACGTCAACGAGGAAAAACAGCTCCTGAACCAGTACCGGGTCTTTCTCAATGATATTCAATTGAAGGAAAACATGGCGATGAGCCTGGCCCACCTGATGGCTGAAAATCCGGAGGTGGCCCGCGCCTTTGCCGCCAGGAACCGGCAACGGCTTCTCGGCCTGCTGCTGCCTGGATACAGTGTCCTTTGCCAGCGCTACGGCGTCGAACAGCTCCATTTCCATGTGCCCCCTGCCATCTCCTTTCTGCGTGTTCATGCTCCGGAAAAATTCGGGGACGAAATGGCAGAGTTCAGGCCAACCATTGTCCAGGTCGAAAAAACGGGCAAAAGCATCAGCGGAATAGAGAGAGGGGTCTTCGGCATGAGCATCAGGGGTGTTGCTCCCGTCTATTACGAAGGCGCGCAAATAGGGACGGTGGAAGTCGGTCTTTCGCTCGACGACCCCTTTCTCCAAGAGTTCCGAAATACCTACGGATCAGATGTCTCGATCTATGTTGCTGACAATTCAAGGGGCCTCGCGTCAAGGGTATTTTCCTCCACGCGCGGCGCGGCCTTCCTCTCCCCGGATCTGTTCGAACGAAGCTATCGACAGGGAGAAGTGGCGGTACGGTCAACCGAACTGGATGGCCGCAACATGGCGATCATCACCGGCCCGGTACGGGATTTCTCCTACCAGATCATCGCCGTTGTCGAACTCTGCGTGGACCGTGGCCCGACGCTGGCCCTGCTCAAAAAATATGCCTTCATCGCCGCAGCCATCGGTCTTGTCGGGTTCGGCGCTTCGGTTGCCTTTATCTACTGCATCGCCGTGCTCTATACCCGGCGCATCGAACGGGTCGTCGAGTCGGGAAAGCTGATCGCGAGTGGCCAACGCGATACCGGCATTTCGATGGAAAGCAGAGATGAACTGGGGGTGATGGCCGAGGCAATCAATCAGATGTTCGTTTCACTGAAGGAGTCCAGAGAGCGCATCAAGGACTATGCCGAAAATCTGGAAAAGATGGTGGAGGAGCGTACGAGGAGTCTTCGGGAAACCGAGGAGACCTATCGGGCACTGGTGGAGCACGTCCCTTTGATTGTCTACATGATTTCGCCGGAAGGAACCATGGTCCTCTTGAACTGCGCCGTGGAAAAAATGATCGGCTTGCGCGCGCAGATGGTCAGCGGCAGCCATGAAATCTGGCTCGGCCACATCCATTCGGACGACAGAGAAAAGGTCGCGATCCTGCACGAGAAAAGCTTGCGCCGCTTCAAGGATTTCAGCGTGGAATACCGGATGCTGCACCGGGACGGCCATACCGTCTATTGCCAGGATCATGCGGTGGCGGTGTTCGACGAAGAGGGTGCTTTTGTCGGACTGGACGGCATTGTCATCGATGTAACGGCAAACCGGGAATTGCAGGGCAAGATCCTCCAGTCCGAAGAACTGAAGACCCTCGGCCATATTTCATCCAGTCTGGCGCATGAGTTTCGCAATCCTCTGATGTCCATAGGAGGGCTGAGCCGGCTGCTGCGGAATTCCTTTGACGAAACCGACCCACGCAGCCAGAAAAGCGAGCTTATCGTCGAGCAGGTCGCAAAGCTTGAAAAAATCCTGTCCATGATGCTGGCCTATATCGGTCCACAGACCATCAATCTTGTACCCAGAAATCTAAACAGGATTGTTTCCGAAGTGATCGAACGGTTCGAGTCCGAATTCAGTGACCGGAATTTTACCCTGCAGAAATCATTGGATGACACCCTCGAACCGATCGGGATCGATCGCGAACTTTTTGCCAGGGTGATCTGGAACCTGATCGAAAACGGACTGCAGCGCAAGGGCTGGAAGGGTGAGATAAAAATAGGCACCAGAAAACGAGGAGACCATGTCCGGCTGAGCCTGGTCTACCATGTTCCGCATATTTCCCAGGAAGACATCGAAAGCTTTTTCTTCCCCTTTGCCGTGGCCTATCCCTTTGCCGGCGGGACCGACAAGGGTATCATGGACCTGCCCATGAGCAAGATCATTATCCACAAGCATGGCGGAATGATAGAGGTCAGGAAGGAGGATGAGAACCTGATCAGGATCATCATCGACCTGCCCTGCGCTTAGGCCGGGCATCCGCCCTGAGAACCATCGATTTTTCGGCTGCCGAGAATCCTCCCGGCAGCCGGGATCTCCGAAGGGTCGACCCGCGGAGATTTCCCTCAGTCCAGCAACCGCTTCTGGCCCTGCAGGGACTGGATCCAGCCGATGGCCTGGGTGACCTCCAGAACGCCCAGGTAGACGCCGTCGTCGTTGTAGACCGGGAAGTAGCGGATCAGGATCTTGTCGCCCCGAAAATCGATCCAGAACTCGGCCTTGTCGCGGGTTTTGTTCTTGAACCCCTCGACGATGGCCTCCACTGTGTTCACGCTCTTTTCCGGATGGCACTTCTGCACCTTGCGGCCGATGACCGAGCGGGTGCGGGGGAAAAGTTTTTCCCGGTCCAGCCGGTTGAAATAGGCCACGGTGTCCTCGGCGTCGACAAAGGTCACCTCGAAGGGCATGGCCTCCATGATGCCGTGGAGCTGCTCGGAGGAAAGGTTGTCGATGAGGCGGGTCTGCACCCTGGCGCTCTCTTCCACTTCCTTGAGCATCTGCTGGAACTTGACACGGGCGGTATCGCCATAGGTTTCGGTGTCGATCCTGGCGAAGCCGGCCAGCAGGGCGGCGTTGTCCTCCTCGGAGAAAACCCGCTGCCCCATCTTGTAGAGGACGTCGTTCTCCTTCCAGATGTGCTCGGCCCGGATCTTCAAATAATCGTAACCCTTGCGCCGGTACTCGTCGCAGGCCTCCGGGGTCGCGCTCTTCAGCCCCTTGGCCTGCATGAGCATGGCCGCGATCAGTTCGCGCTCAGCCCGGTGCTCCATGAGCATCACCCCCAGAGGCCCTCCTTCGGTGGGGATACCCCGCTGGCCCATGAGCGGGAAGAGCAGTTCCTCCTCCTTACGGTTGTGGATCTTGTCGCCGAATTCCAGGAGAAAATCCAGGGCGCGGATCATCTGCACCGGCTTGGCCGCCGCCTGCTCTAGGTCGTCGAGAGAGCTCTTCAGCACCGCCATGGCCCGCTCGATCATCTCGTGCTCGGCCACCAGAAAATCATCCCATCGCGTATGTTCCATTGTTGACCTCCGTGTGAATATTCAGAAAAATCGGTTTGGTTGACTTTTCTTCACCCTGCCACGAATCGCCGCCCTTCTCCTTGACTTGTATCAAATCAGGACAACTTCGTAAAACAAACACGCTGGGCAACGTTCGGGATGTAAATGCGGTATGGCCTGCCTGCGCAGGAAGCACGGTGAGGCAGACTGCGTGGTATGGATTCGATGCCGGCGGATCAACTGCGGGTTGGTTGGGTAAGCAGCCGGCAGGACCGCATCACCGCCCGCCAACACGCAATGTTTTCAAACGGCTGAAATTAATACTGGCTTTACGGCTATTGGGGTTCGGGATGAATGAGGACAGGCATGAACATTATCCATGGAAAATGTTGCGACGAAGTCCCGTCATCATAGACCCATGGTTCGCGACCCGTGGTGCCGTCATCCGCCGAAAAAAACAGCTTGCCGTTGAATACAAAAAAATCTTCAGGGAAGGAGTCGCCGACGGGATTGATATCCGCAAGCAGGGTTGGGGTGTTATTCCCGTCATAGATCCATACCTCGCAACCGTTCGTCGTATCACATGCATCAAAATAGAAATTGGAGTTGTATATCGCGCCATAATAGATAGTGTTCTCTCCGGGAATGATATCCGCCACCATCGCCGGCGGATTCAGGCCGTCGTACGACCACAGTTCCCAGCCGTGCGTTCCGTCATCAGCGGCGAAAAAAAGCCTGGTTTCGGAGGCTGCCAGGATATCGGGATAGGAGCCGTTCGCATCACCCGGATTGATATCCGCCAGTTGTTCGGGAGGATTGGTCCCGTCAAAAAACCAAAGTTCATAGACGCTTGCCGGCGGGCTCGCGGAAAAATAGAGCTTGGACTGAAATACCGTCAACTCGCCCGGCACGGACGTATCCGCCCCGGGGGCGATATCATAGGCCATGGCCGGGGGAAGGGCGCCGTCATACGCCCAGAGCTCCTTGCCGTGCGTGCCATCATTAGCCGAGAAATAGAGTTTTGAGTTGAAAACGGCGTAATATGTAGGAATTGAGCCTGAGGCTCCGGGGTAGATGTCCGCCAGCATGGATGGAGGATTAGTGCCGTCATAGGACCATACTTCCATGCCGTTCACCCCATCGTTGGCGGAAAAATAGAGCTTGGAATTGAAAACTATCAAATACATGGGATCCGAGGAGCCCGTGGGATTGATGTCCGCAATCATGACCGGCGGACTCACCCCGTCGTAGGCCCAAAGTTCCGTGCCATGGGTGCCGTCGTTTCCGTAGAAATAGAGCTTGTTATTGAACACCGTCAGGTACTGCGGACTGAAATTCCCCGTCCCCGGATTGATGTCCGTTACTCTCTCGGGAGGATGGATCCCGTCATATACCCATAATTCCGTTCCATATGTCGGGTCTTTGGCCCGGAAGTACAACTTGGAGTCAAAGACGGCAAAAAAACCAGGGCCGGAACTGCCGCTGGGGTGAATATCGGCCAGCAGGGTCGGCGTGGTCGAATATCCCTGACCGGCCCAGAGCAGCAAACAGAAAAGCTGAATGAACGGAAAGATAACGAATACTATCCTCATCGGCCCCTCCTCTTTTCCCTGATTCCCCTCAAATCCTGGAATAAATTCCGTCGGCACATCTTCAGGACAGTATCCGTCTTCAACTGCTGCAATCGTGCAGCGGACGGTCAAAAGCGCGGCAGAATCCATGCCTTGAATATTATAATAATATCACTTACCGCCGAGCCAAGTCAAATGGCTTAGAAGCAGGATCAAAGTGCGTCGAAGACGCCTCAGTCCCTGAGCGGACCAGCAGCTGCCTATTCCCGATGGCGCCGGAAGATTTTCATGGCGCAGCAGCAAAAAAAATATCAGGTTTAGAAAAATTATATATCTAATCTTCTGGACGAATCAAATAATTACAAGGAGAAATACGAAAAAAACGGCCAGGCACGGGCACATGCAGCTATCAGCTGCCGGCCGGGTCAAGAAAATCTTTTACAAAATCCCGAACACATGTTTTTTAAAAGATGGTCTCTGTTCGACAACCCCATCATCAACCCATAAAAGGAGAACTCCATGAACACAGAACCTGCTCCACCGAATCGAAGGGTCCGCTTTTTCTGTATTTGCATTTTGCTGTTCGGGTTGCTCGCAGCGAACTCAGCCTTTTGCGCGGATGCGGTAAATGTTCTTTTGAAGAACAACTCTTCCGGGGGCATCGAGGTTGAACTGCTCGATCAGTATGGGGGAAATTTTACGGCGAGCATAGACGCGGGAATGAGCACAAACCAAACTCTGAAGGTCAACAGCGAGATCAAGGTAGGCGGCGCCGCCGTGCATGTCGTGACCACCGAAGATGAAGGGAAGGAAATAGTCGTCGCCAACTGACGAATTGATGAGGAACCCTTGACGATACCAGCATCTTCCCCGTTGGCATCGTCAAGGGAAAGCAGGAGAAGCATGTTTGGCCGCAGCGGCTTCTCGAAGGTATCGCACCACTCCTCGGGGCTCAATTCCCGGCGAAGATACTCAGCCACGGCAAAATGGGGCTGCCAGCACAAAATGATATCCGGACAGGGACGACCGAGGTTCTCGGTGCGGCAGTAGGCAAAATGGATATGGTGCCCCAGCTTGGGGCAGCGAATCTGCCACGAATCGCCGCCCTTCTCCTTGACTTGTATCAAATCAGGACAACTTCGCAAAGAATAAACACCCTGAGCATGCGCAACTGAAACTTCATCCGTATTACTTCTGCTGGAATCCATGATCAAAGGCAGTGAGGTTGGTCTCGACGAACCGGCCGCCGGTTTTGGTGCGGATCGTCTCCCGGATATGCTCGGCGCTCATTGGCAACAGATTGGTTGCCGCCAACGCCCCCAGCATGACCATGTTCACCGCCAGCACGTTGCCGGCCTTGCGGGCAAGCTCCGCCGCGTCAAAGGCCAGCAGGCTGCCGGTTTTTGAGCGCAGCAGGGCCTGCAGCTCAAAAAGATCAGGATAGGCCACCTTGCCCACCGCCGCGAAAAAGGGCGGCAGCGGCGCCAGATTGGTGACCACCGCTGTTGCCGGGTGGCATTTGCCCAGTGCCCGCAGGGTTTCCAGCGGCTCAAAGCCAAGGAGGATATCCGCCTCGCCGTCGGCAATGAGCGAACTTGCCGCCTCGCCAAAGACGATGGCCGACTCCACCACCCCGCCGCGCTGGGCCATACCGTGAATCTCGCTCATGCGAAAGGGCAATCCGGCCACGAGCGCCGCCTCACCCAGCACCCTGGCCGCCAGCAGGTTTCCCTGACCGCCCACCGCCACAATCATCAGCCGTATCGTCTTCATTTCACCCCCCCTTGGATGGCAGCAGTTTTCGCCGGAACAATTGCGTTTTCCGGACAGACCTGGGCGCAGACGGCGCAGCCGGTGCAGCGGTCCGGATCAATGGCCACCCGGTTATCCGAGAGGAAAAAGGCGGGGCAGCCAAGCTGATCGACGCATTCACGATGGTTGCGGCAGCGGTCGCTCACCATAAACGGTTTCCGGCCCGGCAGCTTGAGGCTTTTGCCATAAAGGGTGCAGATCTCCCGCGAGATGACCACCGAAACGCCGGTAAAGGTAAAGGCCTCCTTGAGGGTTTCGATGCTTTTGCGCAGCTTGAACGGCTCAATGATCGCCACATGGCCCACGCCGAGCGCCCGCACCACCTCCTCGATGTCGATGCGGCCGTAGCCGAAAAGTCCCAGTTTCTCCATGTCCACCCCGGGATGGGGTTGATGGCCGGTCATGGCAGTGGTGCCGTTGTCGAGGATGACCAGGGTGAAATTGTGGTTGTTGAAGACCGCATTCACCAGTCCGGCCATGGCCGAATGAAAGAAGGTGGAATCGCCGCAGAAGGCGATCACCTTCCGGTCAAGGGTCCTGCTGAAACCGGCCGCTGTACCGGTGGACGAGCCCATGCAGATGAGATAATCGGCCATGGAGAGCGGCGGCAGCATGCCAAGGGTATAGCAGCCGATATCGGTGGGATAGATGGCATCCAGCGCTTCCGCCGCCTTTTTCACCGCATGAAAGGTGGCTCGGTGGGAACAGCCGGCACAAAGGGTGGGCGGGCGCGGCGGTAAGGACGGCAGATCGGCTTGATCTCCTCTGCGGCCGCCCTGGCCGGGAACCCCGAAAAAGGTTGCCATCTTTTCCCGCACCAGGGCGGGATCGTACTCACTGAGGCGCGAAAAAAACGCTTCACCCTTCCCTTTTATGGGCAGAGTGAGCCCTCCCTCCTGGGCCGCGGCTTTCACCGCCTCTTCCAGCACCGGCTCACCCTCTTCCACAACCAGCGCCCGGTCGCAGCCGGAAAGAAAGAGGCGCACCAGGTCCTTTGGCAGCGGATGGCTAAAGCCAAGGCGTAATACCCGCACCCGCTCCGTAAGACCGAGATCGCTGATGGCATCCGTCACATAGGCGTAGCTCACCCCGCTTGTCACCACGCCCCAGCGACCGGAGCCGCTGACAAAATTTAATGCCGAACCGTTGGCCAGCATCTCGGCGCGAGCGAGATTGTCGAGCAGCCGGACATGGAGCTGACGCGATACCGCCGGCACCGTGACATAGCACATGGGATTGCGTTCAAAGCCGCCCCTGGTGGGGGGGGGTGCGATGTCCCCCAGGGTGATCACGGCGGTGGAATGATTGATCCGGGTTGTGGTGCGCAGGAGCACCGGTTCGCCGAGCTGTTCGGAGAGATCAAAGGCCTGGCGGGTCATCTCTTTGGCTTCCTCGATGCCGGACGGCTCCAGCATGGGCAGTCCTGCGAGCCTGGCATAGTAACGGCTGTCCTGCTCATTCTGGCTGGAGAACATGAAGGGATCGTCCGCCACCAGAATGACCAGTCCGCCCTTGACCCCGACATAGGCCAGGGTCATGAGCACATCGGCTGCCACGTTCATACCCACGTGCTTCATGACGCACATGGCCCGTACGCCGGTGGCGGCGGCCGCCGCCGCCACCTCGAGCGATACCTTTTCATTGACGCTGTACTCGAAAGAGAGATCGCTTTCCCGGGACAGCTGGAAAAAGTTGAGCGAAATCTCAGACGACGGGGTGCCGGGATAGGCGGCCGCCACCGCCACCCCCGCCTCCACCGCGCCCCGGGCAATGGCCTCATTGCCGAGCAGCAGCATTCTGCTGCCCGGCGCATCGGTTAACAGTTTATGCATCCGCCTCACCTTTCACTTCCAGCTCCAGGGCCTTGAAGCGGCCTTCCAGAAAACGCCAGCTCCGTTCCACATCCTTCTGCGCCTTGCTCATCAACTCGTCGAACATGGCTGGATTGGTGATTTTCAGCGCCCGGTAGCGGTTCTCGTTCATGGCGTAATCGGCAAACAGCATGGACGGCACCTTGCTGTCGATGATGAGAGGGTTGGCCCCCTGCGTTTCACGTTCCGGGTTGTAGCGATAGAGCGGCCAGTGTCCGCAGGCCACTGCCTTTTTCTGCTGATCAAGCCCCCTGGACATATCGATACCGTGATTGATGCAATGGGAATAGGCGATGATCAGCGACGGCCCGTTATAGGCCTCGGCCTCGTTGAAGGCCTTGACCGCCTGCATCGGATCGGCGCCCATGGCCACCTTGGCCACGTAAACGTTGCCGTAGGTGGCGAAAATCATTCCGATGTCCTTTTTCGGCATGCGCTTGCCGCCCGCGGCGAACTGGGCCGTGGCCGCCCGCGGGGTGGATTTGGACATCTGGCCGCCGGTGTTGGAATAGACCTCGGTGTCCATCAAAAGCACATTGACGTTTTCACCCGAGGCCAGCACATGATCGAGACCGCCGTAACCGATATCATAGGCCCAGCCGTCACCGCCGACGATCCACACCGATTTTTTCACCAGATAGTCGGCCACGTGCAGCAACTGGCGCGCCTTGGCAAACGAACAGCCCTCAAGCGCCTTTTTAAGGACGGCAACCCGTTCCCGCTGGGCCTCGATCTCCAGCTGGCTGGTCTGGGGCGCGCTCATGATCTCCGCCTGCTGCGCCGCGGTGACAACCCCTGCCGCCACCGCCTCCTCCAACAGTTCGGCGGCCTGAACCCCCATCTTGTTAACGGCATAGCGCATGCCGAGTCCGAACTCGGCATTGTCCTCAAAGAGCGAGTTGGACCAGATCGGCCCCCTGCCGTCGGCCCGCTTGCAGTAAGGGGTGGTGGGCAGATTGCCGCCGTAGATCGACGAGCAGCCGGTGGCGTTGGCAA
>QZJD01000042.1 GCA_003604995.1 Desulfobulbus sp.
GAAGCGTAGCAGCGCTACGGTGAGGACGATTTCACAAGGAAGACGCCGTCCAGGAGATTTTTAGCCGATCGGAGCAGGTGGTCATTTTGAAAGAGGCTCAGGATATAACTGATTTTTCAGTTGCCGCATTCCGCATCGTGCGCCGCCGCACCGCTGAACCCAAAAAGAGAGACAGGGCGGAAGCCCCATGAACGACAAGCCGACCTACGAAGAGCTGGAAGAACGCGTCAAAGAGTTGGAGCGGCAACTTGCCCGCCATCATGGCGAGCCGGAGAGCGCTCGTCGCACTGAACAGTATCTGCGGGCGATTCTCGACAACACCAATCTGCCCATTTATCTGAAGGACGCCCAATACCGCTATCTCCTCATCAACCACCAATTTGCCCGACTCGCCGGAGTACGGAACGAGCAGATCCGGGGCCTGGATGATTTCGCGGTTTTTCCGGAGCCGGTCGCGCGGCTGTTCCGGACGCAGGATGAGGAAGTACGCCGGCGGAACACGCTGGTCCAGTTCAGGGAAACAATCCCCCTGGCCGACGGTGAGCATGTTTTTCTCACCGCTAAATTCCCCCTGCATGACGAACACGGCAGGCTGTACGCCATCGGCGGGGTCTGCACGGATATCACCGCCCTCCACCATGCTGAAAGTTCCTTGCGCGAGAGCGAACACCGCTACCGCTCCTTCATCGAAAATTTCCACGGCATAGCCTACCGGGGGGATATCCGAACCTTTACCCCGGTATTATTCGAGGGGGCGGTGGAGGAGATCACCGGTTACCTCCCGGGGGATTTCCTGGCCGGCAGGCCGCGCTGGGATCAGGTCGTCCACCCGGAGGATCTGCACCTGCTGCTGGAGGACAGGGATAAGCGGTATATGCCCGGCTATATCATCCACCGTGAGTACCGGATCATTCGCAAGGACGGCGGGGAGCGCTGGATATTCCAACGGGGCAGGATCCTGGGCGACGAGCAGGGCCGGCCGCTCTGGGCGGAAGGCTCTCTGTTCGACATCACCGGCCGCAAGATCATGGAACAGGCCCTGCGGGAGAGCGAGGAAAAATACCGGACCCTGGTGGAAACCGCCTCCCTGGGCATCCAGATCAGTGACCGGGAGGGCCGGATCATCCTGGGCAATCCTGCCCACCACCGTATCCACGAGGTGACCGAGGGCGAACTGGTCGGCAGGTACGTCTGGGATTTCATTGAAGACCCGGCGGAAAAGAACAATCTACGGAAATACTATCAACAGATCATCACCGAGCAACCACGGCCCGAGTCCTTCTTCACCACCAACAGAACCGCCACCGGCCGTGAGATCCAGGTTCAGGTCGACTGGAACTACATGCGTGATGCAGCGGGCCGGATCACCGCCCTCTGTTCGATCATCACCGACATCACCGCCCGGATCAAGGCCTCGCAGGCCCTCCGGCAAAGTGAACACAAGCTGAAAAGCATCATCGATTCCTGCCCGGAGGGCATCCTTCTCTATACCCTGGAACCGGACAACCGCCTGGTGTTCACCGGCGCCAACCCGGCCGCCGACTCACTTCTCCGGATTGACTGTGCCCGCTTTGTCGGCCAAACCATCGAGGAGGCCTTCCCGGCCCTCAGGGATACGGAAGTTCCGGAGCGCTACCGGGAGATCTGTCGGACCGGCGGTTCGTGGCAGACAGAGCAGATCACCTATGCCGATGATCGGGTTGAGGGGTCGTTCAGCGTCCACGCCTTTCAGACCGGACCTAGCCGGATGGCCGTCTTTTTCCAGGACGTGACCCTCAAACGACGGATGGAGCAGGAACTGCAGAAGATCCAGAAGCTGGAATCCGTCGGCATCCTGGCCGGCGGCATCGCCCATGACTTCAACAACCTGCTCACCGCCATCCTCGGCAATATCTCCATGGCCAAGCTCTTTGCCCGGACCGACCAGCACAAGGTGCTGGACCGCCTCTGCGATGCGGAAAACGCTTCGCTGCGGGCCAGGGACTTGACCCAGCAGCTGCTCACCTTTGCCAAGGGCGGCGCGCCGGTGAAAAGCGCGGCGGATCTCGGGGAGATCATCCGCGACTCGACCTCCTTCATGCTGAGCGGTTCCAATGTCCGCTGCGAAATACAGCTGCCCCATGACCTCTGGCCGGTGGAGATCGATGTCGGCCAGATCAGCCAAGTCATCCAGAATGTGGTCAAAAACGGCGATCAGGCCATGCCGGAGGGGGGGACCATCACCATCCTGGCCGCGAACAAGACCGTGGATGAGCGCTGTGGGCTGCCCCTGCGGCCAGGAAACTATGTCCATCTCTCCGTTATCGACCAAGGCGTGGGGATCCCGAAAAAACACCTGGGCCGCATCTTTGACCCCTACTTTTCCACCAAACAGGAGGGCAGCGGCCTGGGACTTGCCGCCTGCCACTCCATCATCAAGAACCATGACGGACTGATCTTTGCCGAATCCGAATATGGCTGCGGCGCCGCCTTCCACATCTATCTGCCCGCCGCCGCCGAGCAACCCGTACCCAAGGCGGAGCCGAGAAAACGATCCTTGCGCAGCGGAGAACACATCCTGATCATGGACGATGACGACGATGTCCTGCTGGTGGCGGAGAACATGCTGAACCTCATGGGGTTCCATACCGCCACCGCCCGTGACGGTGCCGAGGCCATAGCCCTGTTTAAACATGCCATGGAATCGGGCCATCCCTTTGACGGTGTACTCCTCGATCTGACCATCCCCGGCGGGATGGGCGGCAGAGAAACCGTGCAACAGCTTGCCCGGCTTGATCCGGGGGTCAGGGCCGTCGTTTCCAGCGGTTATGCCAATGACCCGATCATGGCCGATTATGCCGCGCACGGCTTCAAAGGTGTGGTCTGCAAGCCCTATGACATGGAACTTCTCGGCCAGGTGTTTCGCGACCTTTTCGACTGATGCGGGAACCAGCGCAGGGCATGATCCGTCATGCCGGTCCGCTGAATTTCCGTAATCCTCCTTGACGGATGGAGACGCAGGTATAATTATACCTTCTATATTTTCCACTGTTTGCCTGTAGTCGACCAGAGTCGCCGTCCCGGCAACGGGCGGTGGAAATTGTGAATTTCATCCGGAGAGTATTCCTATGTTCAAACATACCAAATCAGTAACCACCCTGCCGCTGCTTGCGGGGTTGCTTTTCTTCCTGCTCCTTGCCCTGGCCGCCTCCCCGCCGCTGCACGCCGCCGAGGACGAAAACATCGCCCTGCTCGACCGCTCGGCCAAGGCCTTCGCCTCGGTGGTCAAGCAGGCCGCGCCGGCGGTGGTCCACGTCCGCGTGGAAAAATCGGTCAAGGGGAGTGGTCACGAGTTCGACCTGTTCAACGATCCCTTTTTCGAACGGTTCTTCGGGCCGCAGTTCAAACATCCCCGCCAGGACGAACAGCGCGAATTCAAGCAGCGCGGTGCCGGTTCCGGCTTCATCATCTCCAAGGACGGCCTGATCCTGACCAATAACCACGTGGTCGGCGAGGCCGACACCATTACCGTACGGTTGGCCGATGAGCGGGAGTTCAAGGCCAAGGTCATCGGCACCGATCCCCAGTCCG
This sequence comes from Desulfobulbus sp., assembly GCA_003604995.1. Lineage (GTDB taxonomy): Bacteria > Desulfobacterota > Desulfobulbia > Desulfobulbales > Desulfobulbaceae > UBA10518. The sequence goes on from QZJD01000042.1 coordinate 3,571, forward strand.
ACGTGGCGCTCATCAAGATCGAGGCCGACCACCTGCCGGTACTCCCCCTGGGCGACTCGGATCGGCTGGAGGTGGGCGAATGGGTGATCGCCATCGGCAGCCCCTTTGAGCTGAACCAGACGGTCACCGTCGGGGTGGTCAGCGCCAAGGGCCGCAACCGCATCGGCATCAACGACTACGAAAACTTCATTCAGACCGACGCGGCGATCAACCCGGGCAACTCCGGCGGGCCGCTTCTGAACATCCACGGTGAAGCGGTCGGCATGAACACCGCGATCTTTTCCCGGAGCGGCGGCTACATGGGCATCGGTTTCGCCATTCCCATCAACATGACCAAGGCCATTCAGGAGCAGCTGCTCAAGCAGGGCAAGGTGACCCGCGGCTGGCTGGGCGTCGTGATCCAGGATGTGGATGAGGAGCTGGCCAAATCCTTTGGTTTGGACAAAGCGAAGGGAGCCCTGATCAGCGAGGTCGCCGAAAAGTCGCCGGCCGCCGAGAGCGGCCTGCAAAAAGGCGACGTGATCATCGAACTGAACGGCATCGAGGTCACCGACGTCTCGACCCTGCGCAACAATGTGGCCCTCATCGCCCCGGGCAGCAAGGTCGATGCGGTGGTCATCCGGGACGGCAAGAAGAAAACGATCAGGATCACCATCGGTGAGCAGCCGGCCGAAATGGCCAAGGCCGGCGTCAACGGCGATGAATCACTCCAGAGCATGGGCCTGACCCTGCAGGATCTGACAGAGGAGCTGGCCGGCCAGTTCGGCTACCGCCCTGATCAGGGGGTGCTGATCGCCGAGGTCGAGGAGGGCAGCCCGGCGGCCCTGGCCGGCCTCAAGCCGGGGCAGCTCATCGAGGAGGTCAACCGGCATCGGGTCCGCAACATCAAGGACCTGCGCAAGGCCCTGGAAGGGGTCAAGCCGGAGGCCAAGGTGCTGCTGCTGGTCCGGGCCGGGGAATACAGCCAGTACATTGTGCTCGCCCCTGCCAAATAATCTTATCCGAGCCCACGGACGACGGCACCGGCCCTGCCGGTGCCGTCCCATTTTGTATGATCAACAACCTCAACGATCTTACCCTTGCCCTGCGGCGCTTCGCTGCCGACCGGGACTGGGATCAGTTTCACTCGCCCAAGAACCTGGTCATGGCCCTCAGCGTCGAAGTGGCTGAACTGGTGGAACATTTTCAATGGCTGACCCAGGAACAGAGCAGGACGCTGCCTTTGGAAAAACTCCCCGGTGTGCGGGAAGAGGTAGCGGACGTGCTGATCTATCTGGTCCGCCTGGCCGACAAGCTGGATATCGACCTGCTGGCTGCGGCCGAGGAAAAACTGGCGCGCAATGCGGAAAAATACCCGGCGGCCGTTGCCAGAGGCAGGGCCGGCCGGCCTGATTCCTCCGGAGCACCTTCTTGATCCCAGCCCGCCACGCCGCCCTTTTTTTTGTGGCTCTGGAGGATATTGCCGGCATCGCCCCGTTCGGCGGCGGCCATGTCAATGACACCTTTCTCCTCACCCTGACCACGGGTGAAGAACGGATCCTGCAACGGATCAATCCCGAGGTGTTTCCCGACCCGGCCCTGGTCATGCGGAACCTGCGCCTGGTGACCGAACACCTGCGCACCGGGAACTCCGCCCGGGCGGACGACGCCCCCCCCTGGCAGCCCCTCGCCCTCTACGAGGGCGCCGGCGGCGATACCTATCTCGCCGAAGACGGCGCAGCCTGGCGCCTGCTGAACAGAATCAGGGGCGGCCACCCCCGCCAGGCTATCGGCACGGCACAACAGGCCAGGGAACTGGGCCGGGCTCTGGGCTACTTCCACCGCACCCTTGCCTCCCTCGATTCGGCTCTGCTCGCAGACACCCTGCCCGGCTTCCACGTCACCCCCCGCTACCTGGCCCGCTATGACCAGGTTCAGACCCGCACCGAAGACAGAGCGGGGCAGGAGAGCCTGTTCTGCCGGCAGTTCATCGAGCAGCGACGGGCAACGGCAAGTCTGCTCGAAATGAGACGAGGAGAGCTGACCAGCAGGATCATCCACGGCGATCCCAAGGTGGCCAATTTCCTGTTCGACGACGAGGGAGAGCGGGTCATCAGCCTCATCGACCTGGATACGGTGAAGCCTGGACTTCTGCTGCATGACCTGGGCGACGCCCTTCGCTCCTGCTGCAACCCGACCGGCGAGACGCCAGCGGACCCTGAGCGGGTCTTCTTTGCCCCGGACCTGTTCGCCGCCTGGCTGGCTGGCTACAGAAGCGAGGCCCGCGCCCTGCTCTCCGGCGAGGATCTGCGCCTGCTAATCGAGGCGGTGGCCCTCATCGCTTTTGAGCTGGGCCTGCGCTTCTATACGGATCATCTGGAGGGCAACCGCTACTTCAAGGTGACCGAGCCGGGCCAGAATCTGCGCCGGGCCCTGACCCAGTTTCAGCTGACCCGATCAATCGAGCACCAGCGCGACAAGCTGACCGCGATCGCGGCAACCGTCGCCGGATGAGATGAACCACTTTCCCTGAGCTTACCAATATGCAGCCTGCCGGAACCTCTCCCTTTGCCCTGCTCCACCAATCCAGCGAATGCCGGGCACGGTGCGGCGAACTGACCACCCTGCACGGCGTGATCCGGACTCCGGTGTTCATGCCGGTGGGCACCCAGGCCACGGTCAAGGCGGTGCCCCCGGAAGACCTGGTCCGGCTGGGTGCTCAGATCATCCTCGGCAATACCTACCACCTGTTCATCCGGCCCGGCAGCGAGCTGATCAGGCAACTGGGCGGCCTGCACACCTTTATGAACTGGTCCCGGCCGATCCTCACCGATTCCGGGGGATTCCAGATCTTCAGCCTGCGAGAGCTGGCAAAGATCAGCGAGGAAGGCGCCGAGTTCCGCTCCCATCTGGACGGCAACCGTCTTTTTCTCAGCCCCGAGGACGCGGTGCGGGTGCAAACCGATCTGGGTTCGGACATCATGATGGTCCTGGATACCTGTATCCCCTGGCCGGCATCACGGCAGGAAGCCGAACAGGCCACCGCGCTCACCGAACGTTGGGCCGCCCGTTCCAGGGCCGTGCAGCCGCCGACCGGCCAGCTGCTCTTCGGCATCGTCCAGGGCGGCATGTATCCGGATCTACGCCAACAGACCGCTCGCACTCTTATCGACATCGGCTTTGACGGCTATGCCCTGGGAGGACTGTCGGTGGGCGAGCCCAAGGAACAGATGTACGAGATGACCGAGGCCGGGGTGGAATGTCTGCCCAGGGAGCAGCCGGTCTATCTCATGGGGGTGGGCACCCCGGAAGACCTCGTGGAAAGCGTGTACCGCGGGGTGGATATGTTCGACTGCGTCATGCCCACCCGCAATGCCAGAAATGGAATGCTCTTTACTTCCCGGGGCAGACTTGTTATAAAAAATTCCTGTTATCGTGATGATCCCAGGCCGGTGGACGAGGAGTGCGGTTGCACGACCTGTCGCAACTATTCCCGGGCCTATCTGCGCCACCTGTTTTTAAGCAGGGAGATCCTGGCCTATCAGTTGAACAGTATCCACAACCTGCACTACTACTGTTCCCTGATGGCCCGGATGCGCAGCGCCATTGCCGAGGACCGTTTTGCGGCCTTCCGGCGGGATTTTTACCTGCGGCGAAGTGACGCCGCGGAGCAAGATAAACCTTAACTGATCTGACTACCACGGAGGATATTCCATGACTGGCATCGCCTTTGCCCAGAGCGGCGCGACCCCCCCGGCAGGCGCCGGGCTGGCCTCGTTCATTCCGCTCATCCTGATCTTTGTCGTATTTTATTTTCTGCTCATCCGGCCCCAGCAGAAAAAGGCCAAGGAGCACCAGGCCTTCCTGAGCAGCCTGAAAAAGGGGGACGAGGTGGTGACCAGCGCCGGAATTTACGGGAGGATCACCGGGCTGACCGACACCATCGCCACCCTGGAGATCGCAGACGGCGTTCGCGTCAAGCTCAGCCGGGGCAGCATCCTGTCCTCTGCCTCGGACGCCAAGCAGCAGAGCGAAGCTCCGGTGAAGCCCTCGGGAGGTTGAAGCCTCAAGGGGTGCTGACATCTCCTTCATCGGGCATGAAGGCAATCTTTGGGCCGTGCGCTGCCTGGCAGCTTCACGGCCTTTTTTTTATGTGTCGCCTCCAGGTCAATGCGGGGATGAAGCGCAATGCCCATCGACCCCGATGAAAGCACCGGCCGGATCATTTCATTGGCGAAATCCGGTTCAGGTACGGAGAGCAAAGGGCTCGAAGACACCCACGGCTGAACCTATGAAACAATCTCCCCCCCCCAACGCCCTCCTCCTGCAACGGGCAACGTATGCTTCGGTGCTTGTGGCCCTGTTGCTGATCTGCGGCAAGCTGATCGCCTGGCTGCTCACCGGTTCCCTCACCGTCCTGGCCTCCCTGGTGGATTCGCTGATGGACGCCGCCGCTTCCTTCATCAATCTGCTCGCGGTGCGCTGGTCCCTGAACCCGGCGGATGAAGAACACCGGTTCGGGCACGGCAAGGCCGAGTTTCTTGCCGGCCTGGCCCAGGCCTCCTTCATCGCCGGCTCCGCCTTCTTTCTGATGGTGCAGGCAATCGACCGGCTGCGCAATCCGACCCCGGTCAGCCAGGTAACGGTCGGCCTGGGCATCATGATTCTGGCCATTGTAGCCACCATCGGCCTGCTCCTCTATCAGAAACATGTGATCCGCAAGACGGGCTCCATGGCCATCCGCGGCGATGCGCTCCACTACGCCACCGATGTATTGACCAACCTGGGGACCATTGCCGCCCTGCTCCTGGCCCACTACGGGTGGCCGGGCCTGGATCCGGTCTTTGCCATCGTCCTCGCCGGCTATATTCTCTACAGCGCAGGAAAAATCGGGTATGAGGCAGGACAAATGCTCATGGATCGGGAAGTCGCGCCGGAGATCCGCGAAGAAATCATCCGCATCGCCAGGACCCCCCCGCAGGTGAAAGGCGTTCATGACGTTCGCACCAGGCAGTCCGGCCAGACCATGATGATCCAGCTGCATCTGGAGCTGGAGGATCAACTCCCCCTGGTCCGGGCACACGGAATCGCCCGGGCGGTGGAAAAGGAAATTCTCCGCTCCTGGCCGGGCGCGGATGTGATCATCCATCAGGACCCGGCTGAACTTGCCCGGAAAACGGAACGCAGCGAAGGGGGGCTCTAATCAGGCATCGATCCGGTGGCCAGGGCCTTTTCCATCGCCGCGGCCAGGTCTTCCAGGCGAAACGGTTTGACCACCGCGGCGCAAAATCCGTAGTCGACATGGTCGGCCATGACCGGATCGTTGGAATAGCCGCTGGACACGATAACCTGGGCATTCGGATCCAGGGAGAGCAGTTCCCGGACCGCTTCCTTGCCGCCCATGCCCCCCGGGACGGTCAAGTCGAGAATCACCGCATCAAACCTTTGCCCCCGGCTCAGGGCTTCCTGATAGAGGTCGACCGCCGCCTTTCCATCACCGGCTACCTCCACCTCATGGCCCAGATGGTTGAGCATTTCCCGGGCAATATCGATAACCATCTCATCATCATCCATCAGCAGTACCCGTTGTTTTCTCTGGTGCAGGGAAAAGGACGGTGCGGTCGCGTCTTCGTCGCTCCGGGTCGTGTTCCTGCTGGCCGGCAGGCGAATGGTAAAGGTCGCCCCCTCGCCGGGAACGGAGGCAACCCCTATGGTTCCCCCATGCTGGCTGACAATGGAATGGCAGATGGCAAGCCCCAGGCCCGAACCCTTCTTTTTGGTGGTGAAATAGGGATCAAAGAGCTTGTCGATGATCTCAGGACTGATGCCCGGCCCCTGATCGGCCAGAGTGATCTCCACCAGATCGCGGGGATCCCCGCCGTCCGATGACGGCTCAGAGAGGTTGCGACCGCGTACCTGGATGCTGCCGCCCTCGGGCATGCTTTCCCGGGCATTAAGGATGATATTCTGGACCACCTGGCTGATCTGGCCGGGATCGATGTCCACCAGCCAGAGCTCTTCAGGAAAATCCAACTCACAACGGATCGGGCTGCCCCGCAAGATGAACTGAGCCGAATCCTTGGCCACCCCGGCAATGGAAACCGTCCGTCGCACCGGGCTGCCCCCCTTGGCAAAGGTGAGCAGCTGCTGGGTCAGACCCTTGGCCCGCAGCGAGGCCTTTTCCGCCTCCACCAGCAGAGCGCCGACCCGTTCGCTGTCGCCCAGGCGATGGAGGGCAAGGTCGATATTGCCCAGGATGGCCGCCAGGATATTGTTGAAATCATGGGCAATGCCTCCGGCCAGCAACCCCACCGACTCCAGCTTCTGGTTCTTGAGCATCTCCTTTTCCAGGCGCCGCCGGTCGGTGACGTCCCGAAAGACGAGGACCACGCCGATGATCCTGCTCTGCGCGTCACGGATCGGCGCACCGCTGTCGGCAATGCTGCGCCGGGTTCCGTCCCTGGCGACCAGCTCGGTATGGTTGCTCAGGGAGACGATGGTCCCGGTGGCCAGCACCTTGTCCACCGGATTGGCCACCGGCCCGCCACCCTCCTCGGCGACGATTCGGAACACCTCATGCAGAGGACGCCCCTGTGCCTCATCCTGCCGCCAGCCGCACAGTTGCTCGGCCATCCGGTTGAGCATGACTACGCGCCCTTGGACATCGGTGGTGATCACCCCGTCGCCGATGCTGCGCAGGGTGACCGCCAGCCGCTCCCGTTCCGCGGCAAGTTCTTCCTGGGCACGTTTCCGGGCGGTGATCTCCTGAAAGGAGGTGACCGTTCCGACCAGTTTGCCGTCCGCGTCGCGAAAGGGCCTGGTCGTCTGCAAAAAGACCCGATCCTCCATTTTCTCGAAGTGGCGGATACTCTCCCCGACCACCTCGTCCCGACCCGCCCGGATCTGTTCCAGGGGACAATCCGGCGTGTGGCAGTGCCGGCTTGGCCGGGAGGCGGAACAGGTGAGCGGCGTTCCGTCATGGCCTCCTCCCGGCCAGATCCGCCGGTAGGCCTCGTTGCTTCGCAGAAGCTGATAGTCCATCCCGGTGATGCACAGCGGCGAGGCACTGGCAAAAATATTTTCCAGGGTGGCGTTGGCCTGCCGGAGTTCTTCCTGGGCAGCCATCCGCTGCCGGTTCTCCTTATCCAGCGCCCTGGTCCGCTCCGCCACCAGGAGTTCCAGGTTGTCCTTATAATCGCGCAGGGCCAGATGGACCTTCTGAAACCGCTGAAAATAAATACCAAAGGCAAAAACGACGATAAAAGCCGCGGTGTTGACCGAGCCGCTGTACGGGGCGATCAGGGCCCAGGTTGCCCCATGTCCGAAATACAGAAGGGCCTGTTTGACCAGATGGCCGACCGAGCGCGAAACCGCAAAAAAAACAAAGGCCAGGGTCAGGAGAAAGATGTAATCGCGGAAGGTATCATCGGGTCTGCGCCTGATCCAGAGCCAGGACTGCCAGGCGCAGACCGTCGCCACGCTCAGGGTCAGCAGCGAACCGAAGACATCAACCGCAATGACCGGCAGCCAGCTGACAGTCATTCCTGCTCCCTCCATTTGCGCAGGGCCAGGAGCAAAAAGACAAAGGCCGGCAGCAGCAGCAGGTGATCCAGCCGGCTCAAATAGAACAGCGCGTCCAAGGGACCGGAAACAATGAATCCGGTTGTTCTGCCGCCGCTGGTGACAAACTTGTCCGGATTGATCAGCTCCTGATGCCAGTGACCGTAAAAGGTCAGCAGATTCCAGAGAATGATCAGTATGACACAGAGCTTGAACTCTAACCAGCCGCTGCCCCTGCTCAGACGACGGCTTTCCGGATGCCGCATCCGAAAGAGAAGGAAGATCATCCCGAACAGAAAAAGGAGATGGCCGAGCTGATGGATGACGAGACCCTCGGTGCCACTGTGCTGCTGGACGGCCAGGGCCGGCGCCGGCAGGCCGAAGACAACAACGAGGCAGACAACCCCGAGAAGTACGGCGAACGCTCCTCGGGAGCGTTTCTCCGCTGCAACTACCCTTCCCTCGGAGATCTTCGCATTCAGCGAAAACGTGTTACGCCATGCTTGAGTCACCATGTTCCATCATATAAAATTCACCGAATTTTGTCCAGTTGTGTAACCGTTTCCATGCACCTTTCCCGCGTACCGGTCCGCGGCTCGCTCCGGACGCGCCGGCATGCCAGGGGGTCCGCATCCGGGAAAACATAGCAGGGACGGGCAGGATGGGGTACTATGAGGAAGTGATGGCGACGGCTCTTGCTTTCTCCTGTTGCCGGGGTACACCCTGCCGCAGGACCAGCGGACGGCGCCATCCGGGAGGTTTGGCAAACAGGACGAATGGGTCAGTGAGGGATTTATGCATATCGATTGGGCGTATCTGCGCAAAGGATGAGGATCGTGCGGCAAGGCACAGGATGTGTTTGCCAAGAGGAAAATCACCATGGGCGAGACCGTCGAAGCGCGCCGGGCGCCTATAATGGGCGACAAGGCCTGGGAACTGCTCAAGGAAGCTGAGGAAATCATCGTCGGCAGCGGAAAAAAAATGGTCATTCTGCATCCGGCCACTGATTCCCGGGAAATAATTCTGGCCCACTGCCTGGGGCGGACCGGCTCCCTCAGAGCGCCGACCTTGAAAACAGGCACACGTCTGCTGGTCGGCTTCAACGACGAGATGTACCGCGCCTATATCAAATAAGGCCCTTTTCTACAGGCAAATCCGGGCATGACCGATTTCTACGATCATCTCTCGGTCCAGCTGGACCAACTGGACCGGCAAGGACTGCGCCGCGCTCTGGTCGACGTTACCGGGACAGGCCAAGGCCGTCTGCTTGCTCCTTCCGGCCGTCCCTGCCTCAACCTGTCGGGTAACGACTATCTGGGCCTGGCCGGCAACCGGGAGCTGGTCGCGGAACTGTATCGGGGAATTGACGAGCGTACCCTGTTGGAGCGCTTTGCGCCGGGCGCCACGGCCTCCCGGCTGATGAGCGGAAATTCCGTCCTGTATACGGTTCTGGAGAGGAAAATTGCGAATCTGTACGGTAGCGAGACCTGTCTGGTCTTTAATTCCGGTTATCACGGCAACACCGGCATCCTCCCCGCCCTGGCCGGCAAGGGGGATCTGATCCTGGCCGACCGGCTCTGCCATGCCAGCCTCATCGACGGCATGCGCCTGTCGCGGGCCGAAACCGTCCGCTACCGCCACCAGGACTATGATCATCTCGCTCAGCTGCTCCGCCGCAAGCGGCGCAGTTTTCGCCATGTCTTCCTGGTTTCTGAATCGCTGTTCAGCATGGACGGCGACTCGGCTGATCTGCGCCGGCTCATCGCCCTGAAAAAAGAATTTCAGGCCATTCTCTACCTGGACGAGGCGCACGCGGTGGGTGTCTATGGCCCCCGGGGTCTCGGGCTGGCGGAACAGGAAGGGGTGCTCGCTGATATCGACCTGCTCTTCGGCACCTTCGGCAAGGCCCTGGCCGGCCTGGGTGGCTTTGTCGCCTGCCGGCAGGCAGTGGCCGACACCCTGGTCAACCGGGCCCGCTCCTTCATCTACACCACCGGCCTGCCGCCGGTCTGCCTGAGCTGGCTCCTCCTGGTGCTGGACCGGATTCCGGGCATGGGCGCGGATCGGCGGCGCCTGCACGACCTGGCCGCCGGGCTGCGCCGAGAGCTTGTTCGCCTGGGCCTGCCCACCGGCGGCACGTCTCAGATCGTGCCGGTGGGCATCGGCGAAAGCGAGGCGGCCGTCCGCGTTGCCCTCCAGCTCCGGGAGGCCGGCTACTGGGTCACCGCGGTGCGGCCACCCACGGTACCGGCCGGGACCGCCCGCCTTCGCCTGTCTTTGACCGCCGACATGGCGGCGGCGGAGCTAGCTCCCCTGCCGGCACTGATCGCGGAGGCGATGGGGAGATAATGCGCTCCTGCTGGCTCAGCCGTTCCGGGCAGCCTTGCTGCCTGCTTTTTTTCGCGGGCTGGGGCATGGATCCGGAACCTTTCCGCCCCATCGTTCCCCAAGGGCACGATCTGCTGATGTTCTATGATTACCGAGAGCTGGGCCGGCCCGAACCGGCGGAATTTTTCCCGGGGCAGTATCAGCGGGTGGACCTGCTGGCCTGGTCCATGGGCGTCTGGGTGGCCGGTCACCTTCTGGGCGGGTACCGCCGGCACCTCCGTGCCGCCGTGGCCGTCAACGGCACCCTGACCCCCATTGATGACCGGGGCGGCATTCCGGAACAGGCCTTTGCGGAGATGCTCACAACCTTCTCTCCCGCTGCCCTGACGGAATTTTACCGGAGCATGTTCGACGACCGGGCGGGAGCGGCCCGCTTTCTGAACCAGCGGCCCGAGCGGCCCGACGAGGAGATCGGCGAGGAACTGGCAGCCTTGCGAAATCACTGGTCGGCGCTCGGACCGGCTCCGGACATCTACACCGCCGTGCTTGCCGGCGCCAGGGACCGGATCTTTGCCGGCCGCAACCAGGTACGGGCCTGGGGCCGGGAACGATGCCGGCTCTTCAGCGGCCCCCACTTTCCCTTCTACGACCTCGACTGGGACGCCCTGCTCCGGGCGGAAGCATAAATGGCCTTGCCGGACAAACAAACCATCCGCCTCCGTTTCGCCGGGGCTGCGGCCACCTATGACCGGCAGGCCCTGGTCCAGCAGGAGGTCGCCAACCGGCTGCTGCGGCTGCTGGCAAGCCATCCTGCCCCGCCCCCCCGGCGAGTTCTGGAAATCGGCTGCTGTACCGGCATTCTCACCGCAGGTCTCATCCGGCGTTTCCCAGGGATCAGTGCCCTTTATGTCAACGATCTGGTGCCGGAATTCGCCCCTCTGGTTGCGGCAAGGGTACCTGCCGGAACACCGCTGCACTTTCTTGCCGGCGACATAGAAACCATTGATTTGCCGGAGCGCCTGGACCTGGTCGTCTCCTCATCAACCCTGCACTGGTTGAGCGACCTGCCCGCCCTGCTGGACAGGCTGCATGAGCGGCTCAACCAGCAGGGAATACTCTGCTTTTCCATCTACGGCACCGACAACCTTCGAGAACTTCGGGAAATAACCGGCATCGGCCTTGATTACCACTCCCTGTCCGAACTACGGCAGATGGTGGCCGCACGGTTCACCCTCCTCTCCTGCGAGGAGGAGCTGCTGCCCCTCCATCTTCCCGATCCGCTGGCCCTGCTCCACCACCTGCGCCAGACCGGGGTGAACGCCCTGCGCAAGGAAACCTGGACGAGGGCAAGGCTTGATGAGTTCAGCCGGAAGTACATGGAACGCTTCAGGTCCGCGCATGGGGTATCGCTGACCTATCACCCGATCTACTGCCTGGCCCGCAAGGAATAACCGCCTTTTCATCATACTTGCGGCAAGCGCTGAAAAAAATCGCTATAGTGAACGCCCGTTGTTCAGCAATCGGATCAATGCGCCATCCCCTTGACCAGAAAATCGCAGGAAAACGCTCATGCCCACCCTCTGTTTATGCGGAATCGATACCGGCATCGGAAAATCCGTGACCACCGGGCTCATGGCCCGTTATCTCATCGAACAGGGCCAGCCGGTCATCACCCAGAAGCTGGTGCAGACCGGCTGCGCGGAACGTCCGGAGGACATCCTTCTGCACCGGCGCCTGATGGAATGCGGCTGGCTTGAGGAGGACGAAGCCAGGCTGACCTGCCCCTACTGCTTTCCCTTTCCCGCTTCGCCGCACCTGGCCGCTCGACTTGCCGGAACAACCATTGATCCGGCCCGGATCAGCAGGGCCACCAGGACCCTGGCCCAGCGCTTCGAGTGGCTGCTGCTGGAGGGAGCCGGCGGCCTCCTGGTCCCGCTCCAGGAAGAGTTGAGCTTGCTCGACTACCTGGCTGCCGAAGGCCACCCCCTGGTCCTGGTCACCTCGCCCCGCTTGGGTTCCATCAATCATACCCTGCTGAGCCTGGAAATCCTCCGGGCAAGAGGGCTTAGACTGGCGGGCCTGGTGTACAACCTGTTCCACGGGGCTCCGGGCGAGATCGTCCAGGATAGCCTGCGCCTTTTTGCCAGGGCCCTGCCGCGGTACGGCTTTCCGGAAAACATCGTCGTCCTGCCTACGTGGCCGCATGCCCACCGGGTCGACTGGCAACGGCTGCTTGCCGCCTGCCGCTGAGTTGGGCGGCAAATCGTCTCAGCGCGCCGGGCCAACCGGATTGAGTTGCCGGTCATGCAGCCTGCCCAGCAGGATCAGCGCGATTATCGCCCCGCCAAGCGCCCACGCCATATCTGACTGGGTGTCCCAGGCGTAGCCCTGGGTACCGAGAAACGATTCCGCCGCCTCCCGGCTGAGGAGGGCCACCCACCATTCGATGAGTTCATAAAAGGCGCTGAAGCCCAGACAGAACGAGACGATCAGAAAATTTCGCCAGGAAGAAGTGCTGATCACCCTCTTGCGGATCAGGATCTCCCGGGCAACCATGGCCGGAACAAATCCCTGGGCAAAATGCCCCAGCTTGTCGTAGTTGTTGCGCTGCCAGCCGAACGCCTCGCCCAGCCGGTCGAACAGCGGCACCTCGGCATAGGTGTAATGGCCGCCGACCATGAGAATGATACAGTGCAGGAGGATCAGCACCGCGACCAGCGGGGTCAGCGGAAAGCTCCTTCGGGTGGCCAGCATGACCGCGGCCGCGATGAGCGCCGGCACCACTTCCAGAAACCAGGTCAGGTAGTCCTTGGGATTGATAGCCGACCAGAGGAGGACGCTGCTGAAAACCGCCGCCCAGAGCCATACCTTGTTCATAACCCACCCTATCAGGTTGTTTACGCGGTTGCCGCCCATTCCGAATGAGCAGTTAATTTTTCCGAGATCGCCAAAGGAAATATCCAGAGCACCCGCCACGGAGACTTCCACGGATTAGAAGACGTGCCGGCGCCGGTTCCGCGCTTTTTGCAGGACCGACAATTTTTTCTTGCCGACCGAGCCAAAATTCTTTATTAATAATCATTACTAATTATTCCTGGAGAACCCCATGTGTATCGACGTTCGGAAGACCTGTGTATGCGGCAAGCATCGCATCCAATTCCATCTGCGTGACAATATCATGAGCGAGGAGGTAATTGCCAGACTCTTCTGTCCTGATTGCTCCGGTGCCGTACCGGTTGATCTCGAGACCATGGTGCAGGACAACGGCTGGCTCATTGAATATGATCTGGAACTGGCCCGTTTCCTCGCAGCCGCCAAGCTCCAGCTGGCGCCGGATGCCATTGACCCGCCCTTTCTTTTCGACAGCGGCTATGCCACCTGGCAGGAGTTGTACCCGGGCGAACAGCAGGACATTCTAGCGGAGCGCAGCGCGATCATCGATCTGCTTAAAACGGATTCACACGAGTATCTTCAGCGGATCAACCGTTGGAATATCGACCGGGTAGCCCGCCTGAAGGCCGAAGGATGGCGAAGGGCCCAGGCGACATAACTCTGCGGATTCTCGTCCCGCCGGGTCGGGAAGCAGAAAGGCTCAGAAATCGAAAAGTCGCCGGTTATCAGTCTTTCCAGACGGTAACCTTGGGAGAACCCCAAGTTTTTCTTGACGTTGCAAGGCAAACATGTAGAATGTTCAACCAATCCCCCAGCCTTTCTTCCATTCAACTGCGTCAAGGAGATGCCATGAAGACATTGTCCCGTCTGGTCGTAGTTTCCCTGTTTGCCCTGTCCACTTCCCTGCTGTCCGGTTGCGCCAAGGAGCAGGTCGCCCCGTATCCCGGCGGCCCCGGTAAGGACATTGAATATGCCCCTCCCCAATATTCCGAGGACGGACCCAGCGAAGAGGCGCTGGATGCGGGAAGCAGGCTTGGCGGCGGCAACGGGTTGCCGGGAGATCAATACAGTGATGAGTACAAACGGCTTCACGGTCGTTCTTCGGAACAGTTCATGCCGATTTATTTTGATTTTGACCAGGCAGCCGTACGACCCGATCAGTTTTCCAGGCTCGATCAGAATGCTGATTTCTTGAAAGCCAATCCCATGGCCAGAATCGTCATTGAAGGCAACTGCGATGAACGGGGCACCAATGAGTACAACCTCGCTCTGGGGGAACGTCGGGCACTGAACGCCAAAACCTATCTCATCGAAGCCGGTGTAGAGGAATCCAGGCTTCGTACGGTGAGCTATGGTGAGGAACGGCCTCTTTTTCTCGGGCAAGACGAGGATTCGTGGGCCCAGAACCGCCGCGACGATTTTGTGCTGGAATAACTCCGCGTTTCTCGTTACGGCAAAGGATTTCCCTCCTTTGCCGTAATTGCAACAGGAGGGAGACCCGACCGGCATCCATCACCCCGTTACTGGCATGATGGACCTTACCTGCCGGCAATTTTCAGCCGGGTGGCGTATCTTATCCCGCTCCACCCTTATTTTCCCAATATTATCCAGGAGTTGTTGCCGAAAACCCAAAATTCTGTTGACACGAGAATAGTTATCAACTACTAATAAAAGAATTTCACAAATGATAACCATTCTCTAAACACCATGAAAAAACTCCGCATGACCCATCAAAGGGAAGTCATCCTGGAGGAGCTGGCCAAATGCACCGGCCACCCTGCCGCGGATGAGCTGCACCAACGGCTGAAAAAAAAGATGCCCCGAATCAGCCTGGCCACGGTGTACCGTAATCTGGAAATCCTTGCCGAAGCAGGATCCATCAAAAAAATTGAGATTAGCGGACGCCAGAAACGGTTTGACTGGGAGGTGCGGCCACACAACCACATTTACTGCTTGGAATGTCACCGGGTCGACAATATCCGGCTGGAATCGGAGACCCAGGTGCCGCAGCCCGATGACGACCGTGGCTATGCGATAACCGGATGCAGGATTGAATTTACCGGGATTTGTCCGGTCTGCCAGAAAAAACATTTTGAACAGGGAGGAAGCAGCATGGGATGTGCCAAATGCAAGTCCGATTCGCTCAACGCCAGCCAGAACCAGGTCCTGCGGACTCTGGCCCTAAGCAAGAACCCCTGCGGCAGCAAAGAAATCGCCGCGGCCAGCGGACTGGATGCCAAAGAGGTAAGTGGAAACTTGTCCGCACTCAAAAAAATAGGCTATATCGCCAGCCCTGTCCGCTGCAAGTATGAAATAACCCCGGAAGGAAAAAAAGCCATCGCTTAAAGGAGGAACGACCATGGCGCAATTGATAGGCTCCCAGACCGAAAAAAACCTGCTGACCGCTTTTGCCGGAGAATCGCAGGCCAGAAACCGTTATACCTATTTCGCCAAACAGGCCCGCAACGAAGGGTACATCCAGATCTGCCAGATCTTCGAGCGAACCGCGGATCAGGAGAAGGAACACGCCAAACGACTGTTCAAATTCCTCCAGGGCGGCGAGGTTCAGGTCATGGCCGGCTTTCCTGCCGGCATCATCGGCAATACCCTGCAAAACCTGGAGGCGGCGGCGGCAGGCGAAAATTACGAATACTCGCAGATGTATCCTGAATTCGCTCAAGTAGCGAAAGATGAAGGATTCATCGAAATCGCCTCTGCATTCACCGCCATTGCCGTAGCGGAAAAACAGCACGAAAAACAGTATCTGGATTTTGTCGACAACATCACCGGCGGCCGCGTATTCAAGAGGGACAACTCGGTCATCTGGTACTGCGCAAACTGCGGCTATCTCCATGAGGCAACGGAGTCGCCGGTCAAATGCCCGGCCTGCGCCCATCCCCAGGCCTACTTCCAGCTGCTGGGCGAAAACTGGTAGCAGCCAGCCCCGGCAAAAAAACCGATTTTCGATTTGATATCAAAGTATGTGCGTGGTACAATAAAAAATATAATCCCATAGCCAAGGAGAATCCCATGACCAAGAAAAATGAAGTGTACAAGTGCTCCCTCTGCGGCAATATTGTCGAAGTCCTGCATACCGGTGCGGGCGAACTTGTCTGTTGTGGACAACCTATGGATCTCATGGTCGAGAATACCGTTGATGCCGCCAAGGAAAAGCATGTCCCGGTCATTTCCAAGGTCGAGAACGGCTACAAGGTCGTGGTCGGCAGCGTTCCCCACCCCATGGAAGAGAAACACTGGATCGAATGGATCGAACTGATCGCCGACGGCAAGGTCTACCGCGCGAACCTCGCGCCCGGCATGGCCCCGGAAGCGGTCTTCTGCATCGAGGCCGACACGGTCACGGCCAGAGAGTATTGCAACCTGCACGGTCTCTGGAAGAGCTAGCGCCGAGAACCCAAACCCCGTCCTATCCACATTGATTAAGCCAGAGGTGAGCGCATGAGCAAGTACAAGTGCCGCATCTGCGGGTACGAGTATGATCCGGCCGCCGGTGATCCGGCCAACGGAGTTCCCCCGGGAACCGCTTTCGAGGATGTTCCCGACGACTGGACCTGCCCGGTCTGCGGAGCGGGCAAAGACGAATTCGAAGCAATCTGAACTGCCCCTTCCCGTCCCCGATGGCATCATGCCCGCGCCAAGCCACCGGGGACGGATTTTTCGCGCTGAGATAATGCCGTTCGTCCTCATGAGAGAAAAACGGAAATTCTTATCAGCACGCCCCTTTCCACTTCACCTTGGCAGGAATTATGACCAAAGTCGTCCTTTTCGCCTTCCGCCCCGATCCCTTGTGCTTTCTGCACACCCTCCTTTATGCTATTGACCTGGATGAAAATGGGATGTGGGGGGAAATCGTCGTCGAAGGGGAGGCCACCAGGCTGATCCCTGAAATGGCCCGGCCCGATCATTTCCTGCACGGATTCTATCTCAAGGCGAAAGACCGGGGTATGATCTACGGTGCCTGCCGGGCCTGTGCAACCAAAATGGGGGTAGCCGAGGCCATTGCGGCGGAAGGAATCCCCCTGATCGGGGACAACCATGGTCATCCGTCTATGGCCACCTTCATCAAACAGGATTACTCGATTATTACCCTATAATTTTCCATATTCGAGGAGGGACACAGAATGAAACCCATTGAACTTGCCGAAAACATCTACTGGGTCGGCGCCGTGGACTGGCTGACCCGGGATTTTCATGGCTACTCCACCTACCGGGGCACGACCTACAATGCCTTCCTGATCATGGATGAAAAGATCACCCTGATCGACACGGTGAAACAGCCCTACAAGAGCGAACTGCTCCATCGGATCCGCAACATCGTGGATCCGGAAAAAATCGATTACATCGTGGTCAACCACGTGGAAATGGACCATTCCGGCTGCCTTCCCGAGATAATCGATCTGGTCAAGCCGGAAAAGGTGATCTGCTCAAAAATGGGCCACAAGGCACTGCTCAAGCACTTCCACCGCGAGGACTGGCCCTATCACATCGTCAATCCCGGCGAGGACCTTTCCCTGGGAAAGAGGACGCTGTCCTTCCTCGAAACCCGGATGCTGCACTGGCCGGACTCCATGTTCACCTATGTCAAGGAAGACCAGATCCTGTTCTCCAGCGACGCCTTCGGCCAACACCTGGCCACCAGCGAGCGGTTCGACGACGAGGTCAACCAGGATGTCCTGATGTACGAGTGCGCCAAATACTATGCCAACATCCTGACCCTCTACTCGCCCCTGGTGAAAAAGCTCATCGCCAAGGTCCAGGAAATGAACCTGCCGATCAAAATGATCGCCCCGGACCACGGGGTGATCTGGCGGGCCAACCCGGGCAAGGTCCTGGACGCCTATTCCCGCTGGTGCGTGCACGAAGGCCGCGGCAACGCCTTAATCATCTACGATACCATGTGGCATTCCACGGAAATGATGGCCAAGGCGGTGGCCGACGGCCTGCAGGACGAGGGGATCAGCTACCGGCTCCTTGACCTGCGGGTCAACCACCGCAGCGACGTGATGGCCGATGTCCTCGATGCCAGCGCGATCATCCTCGGCTGTCCCACCCTGAACAACGGCATGCTTCCCAGAATGGCGGGGTTTCTCATGTACATGCGGGGACTGCGGCCGACCAACAAGATCGGCGCCGCCTTCGGCTCCTACGGCTGGTCCGGCGAGGCGGTCAAACTGATGAACGAGGCGATGAAGGAGATGAAATTCACCCTCTGTCATGAAGGCCTGCGGGTCCAGTACGTGCCTGAGCACGGCGAGCTGGCCCAGTGCGTGGAACTCGGCCGGACTGTAGGCCGCACTCTCAACGACTTCCTGGCCGGCAAGGAAATCCGGTCCGTGCTTTAGGAGAGAAGACCATGAAAATAATCGTTGACCGCAACGTCGTGGAGTTTTCCCCGGAATCGCCGCGGGAGACCGCGGACCTGGAAGTATTGTGGCGGGTGCTGGTGGACTGTGTCAAGGAATCCAAGCAGTTGACCCCCATCGGTGAGTTTGTCCCGCAGAAGGCCAATACCGCGCGCTTCGTCATCGAAGGGGTGCCCGGCGGCACGACCGACTACAGCGACCATTCGGTTTCAGCCGAGTGCACGGTCTATTGCCAGATCTGCAACAAATACGCCAACCTCAAGCCCGGCGACTCGCTCCCCAACTGCTGCGGCCGGCCCATGGAAACCCTGGATTGAGCTTGCCTTGCCGTCTTCCCATTGCCACCTGCTGAGCACCGCGGAAGCTGCCGAAAAGGATAGGTAAGCGCAGACTCCGTGCGGAACCAGGTGGCACGGGAGCCCTTTCTTTTGGTTCCTTTTGGTTGTCTGCCCTTCGGCAGACGATTGACAGGGCAAGCAAAGAAAAGGAACAAGATGGATAGGCGAGCTGAAGACAGTACGTTTGAGGTAAGTACTTGATTGTTGGGTTACGGCCTGACGGCCTAACCTAATCTACGTAAAACACTTCAATAAGAACGACCCCGGATTCCACTTCGTTTCATCCGGGCTACAACTCATCCGACCTATATAGCTGCCCAACAAACAAAAGGCCGGATCAACCGGCCTTTTGTTGTTGCTGAACAACCCCCAGCACCTGCTCCACCACCTCGTCCACGCTCATGCCCGTGGAGTCGATCCGCACCGCATCCGGCGCGGCCTTGAGCGGCGCGATGGTTCGCTCACTGTCGTCCCGGTCTCTTTTTACGATCTGGGCAAGGATCTCCGCCTCATTCACCTCCTCACCCCGTTCCCGCAGCTGCCGGATCCGTCTTTTCGCGCGCACCTCCGGAGAGGCGTCCAGGTAGATCTTCCAGGCAGCGCCCGGAAAGACCACCGTGCCGGTGTCCCGCCCCTCGGCCACGATCTTTCCCGTTGCCCCCATCTCCCGCTGCATCCTGGTCAGAGCGGAACGGACCGGACCCAGAGCGGACACCGCCGAGGCGAGCATGCTGATTTCCGGGGTTCGAATCTCCTCGCTCACCTCCACCCCATCGAGAATCACCCGGGTTTCTTCCTGTTCGGAACGTGCCGGCAACAACCGGATATTCAGCAAGGGCAAAATCGCCGCCACTGCCTTTTCGTTCGTGATCGCAAGGTTCTCCTGCCGGCACCTCAGGGCTACGGCCCGGTACATCGCTCCGGTATCCAGGTAGGTGAAACCGAGCCGGGCCGCCACCCGGCGGCTGATCGTCGATTTACCGACGCCGGAAGGACCGTCGATGGTCACCACCGCCAGAGGTTCAGACATAGTTCAGTTCCCGCAGACAGGTGGCAAGGGCCAGGACAAAGCGCTGATTCTCCGCTTCCGTGCCCACGGTGATCCTGATGAAATCGGGATACCCGTACGGCTTCATCGAGCGGACGATCACCCCCTGATGGAGCATGGCGTCATAAAGGCGGGTGGCATCGCCCCGGACATCGATGAGGAAAAAATTGGTGTGGGATGGGTAGGCCCGGCAGCCGAGCTTCTCCACCTCCGCGCTCAACCATGCCCTGCCCCGGCTCGTTTCCCGGATGGTCATCTCGTAGTGGGCAAGATCCTCCAGGGCGGCCGTAGCCCCGATCTGGGCCAGGAGATTGATGTTGAAGGGCTGGCGCACCCGGTGGAGGAGGCCTGCGATCTCCGGATGCATCAGGCCAAAACCCACCCGCAACCCGGCCAGGCCGAAGGCCTTGGAAAAGGTCCGCAGGGCGACCACCGGTGCCCTGCCCTCCGGGTTCCGGATATAGGAAAAAACATCGATGCGCAGCTCCGGCGGCATCACGAAGTCCACATAGGCCTCGTCCAGCACCACCACCACCTCTTCCGGCACCTGTTCCAGGAAATCGGCAAAGGCCTCGCGGGAAATCAGGGTTGCGCAGGGATTGTTGGGGTTGTCCATGAAAATGAGCCTGGTCCGGGGGGTGATCGCCGCCAGGATCGCCGCCAGGTCGTGGTGCATGTCGCGCAGGGGGATGACCGTGTTGACCCCGCCGCGGACCTGAACCAGCTTCTGGTACATGAGAAAGGAGGGATGGCTGGTGATCACCTCGTCCCCGGTCTGGACAAAGGCCTTGACCAGGAACTCGATCACCTCGTTGGAACCGTTGCCGAGGATGATCTCCGCCGGACTGGCGCCGGTCCACCCGGCCAGGGCCTGGGTCAGGTAATAGCTGGAACCGTCCGGATAGCGGTGCAGGGAAGTGAGCGCGCCGGCAATGGCCTTGACGGCCCTTGGCGAGGGACCCCAGGGGTTCTCGTTGGAGGCCAGCTTGATGGAGCCGGTGATGCCATATTCGCGCTCCAGCTCCTCAAGAGGCTTGCCCGGCGGATAAGGAGTGATGGTGCTGATATTGGGTGCGGGTTGCAGTTTCATGGTCAGACGAGCTCCGGGCGCCGGCCCTTGACCCCGGCCCGCCCTTCCAGGTTCCATGCGGCGCGGAGCAGGATTTCCTCGTTAAAATGGGCAGCCTGCAGCTGCAGGCCGATGGGCAGACCGTCGCCGCTGAAACCGGCCGGCACCGACATTCCCGGTATCCCGGCAAGATTGGCGGAGATGGTCAGAATATCGGAGAGATAGAGGGCCAGCGGATCGTCACCCTTTTCCCCGATGGGCCAGGCCGGCGTGGGACAGACCGGCGAAGCGATCAGGTCGCAGGCGGCAAAAGCGGCCCGAAAGTCCTCCCGGATCAGGGTGCGCACCCGCGAGGCCTTCTTGTAGTAAGCGTCATAGTAGCCGGCGGACAGGGCATAGGTGCCGATCAGGATCCGCTTCTTGACCTCGTCGCCAAACCCCTCGGACCTGCTCTGCCGATACATGTCCAGCAGTGAATCAGCCTGCGGCGCCCGGTAACCGTAGCGCACCCCGTCGTAGCGGGCCAGGTTGGAGCTGGCCTCGGCCGGGGCGATCAGGTAGTAGACCGCCACGCAGTACTCGGTATGGGGCAGGGACACCTCGATGATTTCCGCCCCCGCATCCGCCAGCATGGAAATGGCGTTGCGCACCACCCGCTCCACCTCCGGATCAAGACCTGCGCCGAAATACTCCACCGGCACCCCGACCCTGACTCCCTTGAGTCCGTCCCGCAGGGCGGAGGTATAATCCGGGACCGGTCTGGCGCTGGAGGTGGCGTCCCGGGGATCATGACCGCTGAGCACGTTCATCAGCAGGGCGCAGTCCCGCACGTCCTTGGTCATGGGGCCGACCTGATCCAGGGAGGAGGCAAAGGCAACCAGGCCGTAACGGGAAACCCGGCCGTAGGTGGGTTTCATTCCGACAATGCCGCACAGCGAGGCCGGCTGGCGGATCGAGCCGCCGGTGTCCGAGCCCAGGCTTGCGAGACATTGGTCCGCGGCCACCGCCGAAGCTGAACCGCCGCTGGAACCGCCGGTCACATAGCCGGGCCGCCAGGGATTGTGGGGAGTGCCGAAGGCGCAGTTCTCGCTGGTGGAGCCCATGGCGAATTCATCCATGGCCAGCTTGCCGAGCAGTACCGCCCCCTCGCGGCGCAATTTCTCGATAACCGTCGCATCGTAGGGCGGCACGAAATGTTCCAGGATCCGGGAACCGCAGGTGGTGGGCATGGAGCTGGTGCACAGCACGTCCTTGCTGGCCAGCGGCAGGCCACAGAGTTTGCCCGCCCTCCCCTGCCGTCTCTCCCGGTCGGCCTGCTCGGCCTGGCGCAAGGCCTGTTCCCGGTCGAGGGTAATGAAGGAATTGATCCGTCCCTCCACGGCCTCGATTCTGGCAAGAAGAGATTCGGTCAACTGAACCGACGTACATTCCCCCTGGTCAAGCTTGGCCTTTGCCTCGCCCAGGGTCAGAGTAAACAAGTCCATGGATATATCTCAGGAAAGGATTCTGGGCACCACGAAGGATTCACCATTCTGCCGGGGGGCCCCCTTCAATGCACTTTCCCGGGGAAGCGAGGGGGTGACCTTATCCTCGCGGAAGGCATTGCCTTCGACGCCGGAGTGGGTGGTCACCGCCACGCCGGTGGTGTCCACTTCCTCCAGCTTGGCCACATAGCTGAGCAGTGTATCGAGCTGCCCCGTTATCCGGTCCATTTCCTCGGGGCGCAGTTCAAGCCTGGCCAGGCGCGCCACATGCTCCACTTCTTCTCTGGTGATCTTCATGGATTGCGATAGGTTCAAGGTAGAGGGTAAAAATTGCCTCTACTTTGACATCTGCGGATCTGTCTGTCAACAGGGGATGAGGCGGTTAATGAACCGCGACGGATTTATTGCTGAAGATGATCCCGGCAAAAACCTCGACCAGCCGCGGATCGAACTGGGTGCCGGCGCAGCGGCGCAGCTCGCTCACCGCCTCCGGAACGGTAAGGTTGCGCCGGTAATTGCGTCGCGAGGTCATGGCATCATAGCTGTCGGCTATGGTGATGATCCGGGTCAGGGTATCCAGGTCGTCGCCGCCTATGCCCTCCGGATACCCTTGCCCGTCAATGCGTTCGTGATGATGCAGAATTATGGAGCGTTCCCGTTCGGTGAACTTCAGGGGCTGGATGATGTTTGCCCCCACTTCCGGGTGTTTCTTGATCAGGGCCCACTCTTCCGCGGTCAACTTGCCGGGCTTCTGGATACAGGAAAGGTCAATGACCAGCTTGCCGATGTCATGGAAATGGGAGGCCCGCTCGAGCACCACCATATCCTCTGGAGAAAGTTGGATTTCCTGCCCCAGGAGCAGGGAGTACTGGGTGACCCGGCGGGTATGGCCGGCGGTATACATGTCCTTTTCTTCAAGGGCCGCCTGCAGCGAGGACATCACTTGCACGGTCGCCTCTTCAAGCTGGAGGCTGTAGCGTTCCAGGAGCACGTTTTTTTCAGCGAGTTCCTTGGTTTTTTCCCGAACCTCGTACTCCAGGTTTTTGCGGTAGTTCTTTTCCTTCAGGATAAAACCGCGTTTTTCTATGGCCCGCTTGACCTTGACGTGAAACAACTCAATATCGTCAATGGGTTTGGTCATAAAATCATAGGCGCCCAGATTGATCGCCTTGATCGCGTAGTCCATGGAACCGGCACCGGTCAAAAAAAGAACCGGCACATCGCAATGCTGTCTGTTCAAGCCTTCGATGGTCTGAAAGCCGTCCATATCCGGCATGTTGATGTCCAGGATTATAACGTCGAAATCGTCCGTTACCGTCCTGAGCACCTCTCTGCCGCTGGCAACGGCGACCACTTCATAGTCAAACATGGTCAGGATCTTTTCGACCGCGTTGCGTACCAGGTCATCGTCGTCCGCGATCAGAATCTTTGCGCCCATTTCCCTGCCGGTCAAGTAGGATAAATACTCAGAAACCCGCTATTTTTCCGTTAAACTCACTTACATATTTGTAGTTTACATTTTCCAATAGCTTTTTGCAAGGTCGATGGCCTGGCGCAGATATATCGGCTGTTCATCGGCGGAGATGTTCTCCTTGCTTTGGAGGTTTTGCTGAAACGCCGGCAAGTCGGGCGCAAGTTGTTCACCGCTCAGAGCGGTCAAAACCGCCAGCGAGCCGTCGCGCATCCCGTGCAGATTGTATCCCCCTTCCAGGGTGATCAGGAGACGTCCCTGACAGATTTCGTCAGCCAACTCCTGGACGATTCCGGTCATATCGGCAAACCCTTCAGCTGAAACCCGCATGGCCCCCAGGGGATCTCCGCCATAGATATCAAAACCGCAGGAAACAAGGATAAAATCCGGTCGATACTGTCTGGCCACCGGCACCAGTAGTTCCTGAAAAATACGGTGAAAATCCCTGTCCCCCTGCCCCCCGGGCAGCGGGCAATTCAAAGTGAATCCCTCCCCTTTTCCCTCTCCGATCTCAAACAGGGAGCCGGTTCCGGGATAATGGGGGTACTGGTGGGTGGAAAAATAGAGAACCTGATCCGTCCCGTAAAAACTATGCTGGGTGCCGTTCCCGTGGTGGAGATCCCAGTCCACGATCAGGATCTGTTTCATCCCCATCCTGGCCAGACCGAATTGCGCGGCAATGGCCACATTGTTGAACAGGCAAAAGCCCATGGCCCGAGAGCGTTCCGCATGATGGCCCGGCGGCCGGACCAGACAGAAGGCATTGTCCACCTCTTTGGCGGCTATGCGCTGCATACCGTCGATGAGTGCGCCCGCGGCCAGGCAGGCCGCCTCATACGATCGGGGAGAGGTCTGGGTATCGGCATCGAGATAATCGTGCCTGCGTCCGGCGGTCTCCGCCACCCGCTTGATCAGGGCAGGTGAATGGTTGAGGCCGATGATCTCCGGTGTGGCAGCGGCGAATGTCGGAAAAGAGAGCCGAGGTCCCGTGTCCGCTTTGTCCAGGGCCTCGTAGACCACCTGCAGGCGATCCGGGGATTCCACGTGCTCAAAACCCGGTTGGTGTTCCAGAAACAGATCATGGCGATAGACAGCGGTCCTGCGCATCTCGATTACTCCTGCAATCATAGTGGTTCTCTTCAGTGATCAGATAGTCCATGAGCTGATCATGGGGTTCACAGGGAACACGGTCGACGACCTGCAGCGCGAAGGCCGGGGCAAGACGATGAGCGGCCGGCGCCTCTCCGGCAAGAAAACGGTCATAATACCCCCCGCCGTAGCCGAGGCGGCCACCGCATGCATCAAAGACGCAACCGGGAACAATAACCGCGTCAATGTCGCCGGGTGGGACTAGCGCCTTGGGGAGCAAACCGGGCCTTGGTTCCGGAATACCCTGATAGCCCGGCTCCACATCGTGGAGGGGGTCGGAGATCCTGACCGCCAGAAGACGATGTTCCTCGGGAAGGGTAACGGGAAGACAGACGGTCTTGCCGCGTGTCAAGAGAGCCTTGATCAGTCTATCCGTTTGCACCTCGCTCCGGAAATGCATATAGACCAAAACGATCTCCGTTTTCGCCAGCTCAGGCAGTGAGAGTATCCGTTCGGTGATCGCCGTGCTCCACTTTCCGCGCAAATCAGGAGATACCCCAGCCCGCTCCTTGAGTATTCTTTGCCGCAGGAGGTTTCTGTCTGTTCCGTACATAGATTGGATTGTACACCGTTCGGAAATCGGGCTGCAAAAAAAAAACGCGGTGCAGGATCAACCGGCACCGCGCTTGCGTGAAGCTGTCCTTCCGGGAGGTTACATCGGAAGGATGAGTTTGTTGCTGTCCTCGTTCCAGGTGACAATGACGTACCAGGCGGCCATGGCAAAAAGAATGATCGCCAGGGTCGGTCCGTAGCCCAGGGAATCGGGCATGTACACATATTTACCCAGGACCTCGTTTTCTTCCCAGGCCATGGATTTCACCCACAAACCGCTCAGGGAGGCGGAAAGGGCGAAGACAATCATGGCCAGCCAGAGTTTGAGCTGCCCTTCCCCGACCCGCCACAAGGTGCCGGTACCGCAGCCGCCCGCCAGCATGGCGCCCAAGCCGAAAACAAAACCGCCGAACACGCCGCCCCAGCCGAAGGTGCCGCGGACATAGTTGATTTCGGCAAGCACTGCTTCGCCACCGGTCCGGGCAGGAACCCCGTACTTGAGCACCGCGGTGCCGACGGCGACGATGCTGATGGTCAGGGCCACGGACTTGGCCATGGTAGCATTGCCGGTCATATGCGGCTCGCGGAATCCCTGAACCATGCACCAGCGACCCCGCTGCATGGTGTAGCCGAGTGCCACGGCAATCAGGAGGATGCCGGGCAAGGAGTTGATATAGTCAGCGGCCTCATCTCCATCGTAATTGGCATACTGGTACGCGCCCCAGATCATCACCGCGAGTACCGCTATCCCCACGACAAACTGAACTTGTATCGGAAAATCGATGGTTTTGGCTCCGCCGCTGCCCCAGGTGATGTGCTCCATTTCCTTGTAGAGGAGCCAGAGACCAAAAAGAACGCCGAAGATCAGACCAAACCACATGGCAAATCCATGAGCGCTCAGGTTGCCGATGGCGTTGAACATACCGCCGACGTTGCAGCCGCCGGCAAAGGTTGCGCCGATACCCATGAGGATGCCGGCGATCACCGCCTTAACCCACTCCCGAATCGGGGGGAAGCGCAGGGCAAACTGGCCGCCCAGACAGGCGGACAAAAAAGCGCCGCCGACAAAACC
This sequence comes from Desulfobulbus sp., assembly GCA_003604995.1. GTDB lineage: Bacteria > Desulfobacterota > Desulfobulbia > Desulfobulbales > Desulfobulbaceae > UBA10518. The sequence goes on from QZJD01000042.1 coordinate 29,897, forward strand.
GAGACCGATGACCGAGCCGGTATTATACCAGATGGACATCTTCAGGAGGCTTTCTCCATCTTCATCAATGAATCCTAAGGATTCCAGGGTCGCGGGGTCAGAGTAGATGCCTATCCCGTACAGGATCCAGTCACCCCAGTTGCGAACAGCGCCTACAGCCCCCCACGGCCGCCACCAGGCGGCAATCAGAATGCTGAACAGACCGATGAGTATCCCGGTTGTCATGGGATCCCATTCCTTTTTACAGAGATTGTTGTAGAGTTCCTTAATTTTTCCACCCATACTGACCCCTCCTCCAGCTTGTTGTTGGTTCGGTGCCGACGTTGTTATTGCCTCTGCTTCATCCCTTTCCCTCCTCTGAGAGGAGAAAACCTTAGTTGTAAAAAATTTTTTACCTGTGCTCCCTATTTTTGTCAAGGATCTTAAGTGAATATATTCTCCCTGTCGTTTCTGTAAAACATAAAAAAAATAGGAATATCAAACAATTATATATAAAAAACACTTTGAATTGCCATTCATTTTAGCCTTGACAGACCCCACCCTTTTCAGTATAAAAACCGATTATCAAGGAGATTTATGCAGTTACTTTGTGGTACTGCCCTTTCCTTGATGCTTGTGAAAACCACCCTGTTTTCAAAAGCCCTTTCAATTCATTACATGGTAGGAGGATTATCAGATGAGTGACAAAATAGCACCAGACGGACTCAATGTTGCGGCAGTATTAGACGCCAAAGGGTTGAGCTGCCCCATGCCCCTGCTTCGCACCAAAAAAGAAATAGGCAAGATCAACTCCGGCGAGATCCTGCGGGTTGAAGGGACGGATCCTGGTTCCCGCAACGACATCCCCGGCTGGTGTGAACGTTCCGGCCATGAATTTTTGGGGCTGAAGGACGAAGAGGGATACACCGCCTATTTTATCAAAAAAGGTTGATTTCTTGTTTTTTATCAACTAATTCACGGCGCGTTTCCTCAAACAGGAAAGGCGCCGCTTCTTATTTGAGGAGGGTATCATGGCCAAAAGTTTAGGCATATTTGTCACCAATCCTGATAACATGCGTCATGTGGTTGGTGTTACCAAGGCTGCTGTGGATAAGGGTTGTAAGGTTAAATTGTTTTTTACCTGGACGGCAACCAAACTGACCCAGGATCCTGAATTTGAGGGGCTTTGCAAAATTGCTGATGTTTCCATCTGTCTGGACAGTTATCGCAAGATGGGATTTGATCAAAATGTTGTGCCGGCTGGTATGGTTAAGGAAAAAATGGCCACCCAGACTCAACATGGCATCATTATCGAAGATTATGAATGTTATCTGAGCTTATAGGGGGTGGAAAATGGAATACAAAAAATCATGCTTCATTATCAGGAACAAAGATTACGCGCTTGATGGGATGCGCTCCGCTCTCGGTCTGGCCGTGGAAAACATGTACGCCTATACCCATCTCCTGAACGTAGAAATCGACAAACTGGATGACAATAACCTAGATCGTCTGGAAATGCTCCGTGACATGGAAGGGGAAGTATATTCCAATGTCCAGGCCAATGTTGAAAACAATGGCTTCGAAGCCATGTCCGTTGAAGAGCTTGGTGAAAAGCTCCGAGAAATGGATGTTATTGTTCCTTACGGAATCAAATAGATTGTATTCAAGGAGTATTGGTCATGAAAATATTACATGTTTATCGTTCTGAGCCTGATGAGACCACCAAAAAACTGGTGGAGATCGTGTCCCGGGACCGTGAAGTAGATACGTTTAATCTCAACGTAGAAAATCCTGATTACGCGCAGCTGGTGGACAAGATTATGGCTGCGGACAAGACCATCAGTTGGTGGTAACAAGTTTTTTTATTTAGATATACCCTGTTGTGTAACGCCCTTGTTTCTACAAGGGCGTTTTTATTAGCAGCTCTTCCATAATCGTATTATGCAGTACAGGCCGGAACATTTTTATCTTTTCATTGTTACGCGTGGGGTGAATACGGTTGCTGAGGAAAACAACAACCACATCATGTTCCGGATCTATCCAGAATGAGGTGCCCGTGAATCCCAGGTGACCCACGCTTTTTTTTGAAAAATAACTGCCTGCGCTTGATCCGTGGGTTGAGGGGGTATCAAACCCCCTGCTCCATGTTTGTCCTTGATATTTTCTTTCCATACCCTTCCGCAAAACCGAAGCGCTCAAGACTGGATGCACGCTTCTCTCCTTCCACTGGTGCAGTATATGCTCGCATAACTGCATAACGCCGCCCACCGTTCCGAAGAGACCGGCGTGACCTGCCACCCCATTCATCAGCCAGGCATGCTCGTCATGCACTTCACCCTGAATCAATTTTTGCCGCCACGGGCAAAATTCCGTTGCCGCAATATTCTCGCTTCCCCTATTCTGAGCAGACAATGGTCTGAAAAGAATACTTTCCGTCAGTTGCAAGGGTCCGGTTATTTCTCTTTGAAAAAATATATCAAGACCCTCACCGTTTATCCGTTCGACAAGAGATCCCAGTAACATGAAACCTATATCACTATAGAGGCACCTGCTTTCTGGTACATAAGCAGTTTTCTCCCGGAGAAATGCCTGAATGATTTTTATTTTATTACCTTCATCAGGAATAGGAGGAAGTTTTTCATAAAGGGGGATATAGGCAAGGAGACCGGAAGAGTGACTGAGAAGTTGATCAACGGTTATATTCCGCAATTCTGGAGGACAGGAGAAGTGAAGAATATCGAAAACTTTCGTATCCCACTGCATTTCCTTTTGTTGGATCAGGAAAAATATTGATAACGCCGTACAGAGCGGTTTGGTCAGAGAAGCCAGATCAAACAACGTGTGCGGGGAGATGTTTTTTTCGTGCGAATCCTTTCGGGTTGTACCTGTGAATTGTATCGTTCTTACTTCCCTTGTCCCAAACCGGTAAATCCCCACCGCCGCCCCTGAAAATACCCCTCTTTCCCTTCCATCTTTTAACAGGGCATCCACTTTGGTATCTAACCGGTTCGTATCCCAATTTTTCATGGAGTATTATGTATTTATTTATTTGTATTTTCAAGAGTTTTCGGTTAATAATATTGTTTGAATATCTCTTTTTTCAAAAACCAGTGCACAGCTTGTTCAAACGGGTGTTGATTCATTTGTGCATAACGTTTTTTTCCGGTTATCCCAAAAGATAAAACCCTTTTTTCCAACTATTATAAACCAATAAAAATCTATTAATTTTAATATCTTATAAAAAAAATTAACAAAGTAACAGCCCTAAACACAACAACAATCTTTTCTATACAAAGGAAAAACTTGTTATGGCATTTCATTTCACCATCTCCCGTGACAACCTCCTTCGAGCCATAGGCGCCCAGCTTAACATCACAAGCAAAAAAGGAAATCTGGCCATCCTTGCCAATGTCCTTATGGAGGTAGGGCAGAATACGATCGTTATTACCGGCACCGATCTGGAAATAGGTCTGAAACAAACGGTAGCCGCTGAGGTATTTGAACAGGGTGTGCTTACCTTGCCCGCCAAAAAACTTTTTGAACTGGCAAGAGAATCAAGTTCGCCTTTTCTTACTTTTCAGGAACAGGAAAAAAATTGGGTGGACATTACCGCCGGGTCAAGCAAATACAAGCTGGCCGGAATGCCAAGTGATGAATTTCCCCAATTTCCTGAATATCAAGAGGAAAACCTGGTGGAAATGCCATCGGTCGTCTTTTCCGATCTGATCGATAAGACTGTGTTTTCGATAGCACAGGACAAGGAAAATATGTACAGCCTCAACGCTGCTCTTCTTCAGAAAGAGGAACAGAACGACAAGGTTTTCTTGAAGGTAGTCACTTCGGATGGCCACCGTCTGACCATCATGACCAAGGAGGTTGACCAAAAGATACGTTCGCTTTTGTTTAATCAGGTCACTCTTATCCCAAGACGGGGAATACAGGAAATACGCAAATTCTGTGAAGACAAAGATATCTTCCTTTTCGGTCTGGAAAAAAAGCAGGCTGTCCTGAAAAGCGAGGATTCTCTGCTGATTATCCGGTTGATGCAGGGAGAATTTCCTGATTTCCAAGGGATTCTTAATATCATATCCAAGGAAAATTTGGTGTCAATAGACAGATTACGTTTTTTAGAGGCTCTGAAAAGAATAAATCTTTTTACTGAAGATCTGTTCAAGGCTATTAAGATAGAAATATCCAGCAATCATATGATTCTTTCTTCGCAAAATGCAGATTTTGGCAGTGCAAAAGATGAATTTGATATTACATATACAGGCGAACCACTCACGCTTGGATTTAATTGCCGTTACTTTATTGATACACTCCAAGTTATGGAAGGAAATATTATTAATGCCTATATAAGTTCAGATGAAAGTCCTTGTCTTATAGAATCAGAAGAAGATGATGGTTTTGTAAGTATTATTATGCCAATGAAATTATGATATAATAATAAATATTCAAAGAATTGAAAAAAAAATCACTATTATTAAAAATTATTTTTAATAATTTATCTTTTATAAATTGAGAAAACTACAAATGACCACCGAAAAAGAAGAAAAAAAATCAACCTACAGTGCAGAACAGATCAAGGTTCTCGATGGACTGGAGGCGGTGCGCAAACGTCCCTCCATGTATATCGGTAATACCGCCGAGGAGGGCTTGCACCATCTGATCTACGAAGTGGTGGATAACTCCATTGATGAGGCTCTGGCAGGCCATTGCGATCGGATCACGGTCACCATTCACCAGGACAATTCAGTGACCGTCCAGGATAACGGGCGAGGCATCCCGGTGGATATGCACCCAACGGAGAAAATGTCGGCTCTGGAACTGGTCATGACTACCCTGCACGCCGGCGGCAAGTTTGATCATTCCACCTATAAGGTATCCGGCGGCCTGCATGGTGTCGGCGTCTCGGTTGTGAACGCCCTCAGTGAGGAAGCAACGGCCATTGTAAGAAGAGACGGCAAGGTCTATAGGCAGACCTATGCCCTGGGGCAGCGCACTTCGGATCTGGAAGTGATCGGCGAAAGTGATAAGTCCGGAACCACCGTCACCTTCAAGCCCGATTCAACCATTTTCACCGAAACAACCGTCTTTACCTATGAAACAGTAAAAAACCGGTTGCGCGAGCTTGCCTTTCTCAACGCTGGGGTGCGTATCTATCTCAAAGACGAACGCAGCGGTGAAGAGGATAAATTCAAGTATGAGGGCGGTATTGCTTCGTATGTGGAATATTTGAACCGCAACCGTACGCCCATCCACCCCGATCCCATCTTCATCACCGGCGAAAAGGAAGATGTCCAGGTGGATGTCTGTTTTCAATATTTCGACGGGTATTCAGAGAGGCTCTTTTCCTTTGTCAACAACATCAATACCCGCGAGGGAGGTACGCATGTGGTCGGCTTCAAGGCGGCCCTGACCAAATGCATCAACCGCTATGCCGGCGATGATATCGTCCCGAAAAATCTCAAGGCAAAGATGGGGGGCGATGATGTTCGGGAAGGTCTGACCTGCGTGGTTTCTGTTCGGGTTCCCAACCCGCAGTTCGAGGGGCAGACCAAGACCAAGCTCGGCAACAGCGAAGTGAAATCCATTGTCGAGACTATTTGCAACGAAAAACTGGGTATTTATCTGGAACAGAATCCCCAGATAGCCAAACGAATCCTCACCAAGGCGGTGGAAGCAGCCCGGGCCCGCGAAGCGGCCAGAAAAGCCAGAGAATTGTCCCGCCAGAAAGGAGGTCTGTCTGTGATGATGGCCGGCAAGCTCGCTGAATGTCAGAGTAAAAACCCGGCGGAACGCGAGATTTTCATCGTCGAGGGCGATTCGGCCGGCGGCAGTGCTAAACAGGGAAGAGATCGCAGCATCCAGGCCATTCTCCCTCTGCGCGGAAAAATAATGAATGTGGAAAAGGCCCGCTTCGACAAAATTCTCTCCAGCGAGGAGATCAAGCAGCTCATCGCAGCGCTCGGCACCGGTATAGGCCGGGAAGAGTTCGACAAGGAAAGACTCCGCTATCACAAAATCATCATTATGACCGATGCCGACGTTGACGGTGCCCATATCCGAACCCTGCTCCTCACCTTCTTTTATCGCCAGATGCTGCCGCTGATCGAAAACGGCCATGTCTATATCGGGCAGCCGCCCCTCTACCGGCTGGGCAAGGGCAAGAAGGAGCAGTATTTCATAGATGACGAAGCCTTGAATGACTTTCTCTACAGCCAGGCCAGCCAGATCCTGCGGATCAAAGGGGAGGGGAGCGAGGAGATTGCCGAAGAGGCCATGGTCAATGTATTGAAAAAACTCTCCTATATGGAGCGGATCTGTGAACGTCTTGAGCGAATGAACATCGTCGAACAGATGACCCTCTTTCTCCTTGAGAACGAGGTGGTTTCCGCGGACCAGTTCCAGGATATGGATTTTCTGAAAAAACTAATAAATGTACTGGAGCCTCTGGGACCGGTCATCGGGAATATTCGTTCCTGCCGTTGGCGTCCTTCCTGCTATGAAGTAGATGTAGCTTTCCGCGGCCAGTCACATATGATGACCACCCTGGGTCCCAACATCCCGTTGATCCAGGAATATCGCCAGGCCATTGAAGTGTATCCGGCCATCAGCGAATATCTGCGCGGCGGTTTTACCCTCACCCGTCTGGGGGCAAGCGGCCAGGAAAAGGAGATAAGGGTGGCCGACTGGCACGACCTGATCAAGACGGTACGCGATGAAACCTTCAAAGGGAGCCATCTGCAGCGCTACAAGGGATTGGGTGAGATGAATCCGGAACAGCTTTGGGAAACGACCATGAACCCGGAGCAGCGAACCCTGGTCCAGGTCAGCATTGATGACGCTGAGGCGGCCGACGAGATGTTCACCACCCTGATGGGCGACAAAGTAGAACCACGGCGCGATTTCATTCAAAACCATGCCCTGGAAGTTTCCGAACTGGATATCTGAAATAATACTATTGTGTTAACCAAAATATGCCCCGGTAGTTCCGGAGCTTTGCTTTGAACAGGACTTGTACCCATGACTGAAACAACAGAAACAACAGGAAAACAGGGGCCTACTGTTTCCATTGAAAAAGAATTGCGCAAATCCTATCTGGATTATGCCATGTCGGTCATCGTCGGCCGGGCCTTGCCCGATGTCCGCGACGGCCTGAAACCGGTGCATCGCCGTACCCTCTTTGCCATGCGCGAACTGGGTACGACCTACAACCGGCCTTATGTCAAGTCAGCGAGGATCGTCGGTGACGTGATAGGTAAATACCATCCCCACGGCGACACTGCGGTCTATGACACCCTGGTGCGCATGGCGCAGGACTTCAACCTGCGCTATCCACTCGTGGACGGGCAGGGCAACTTCGGCTCCCTGGACGGCGACGCAGCGGCGGCCATGCGCTATACCGAGGCAAGGATGACCAGGCTTGACCAGGAACTGGTGGCTGACCTGGATAAGGAAACTGTCGACTTCATCGCCAACTACGATAACTCGCTTACCGAGCCGGCGGTTCTTCCCTCCAAGATCCCCAACCTGCTGATCAATGGATCCTCTGGCATCGCGGTGGGTATGGCCACCAATATCCCTCCGCACAACCTCACCGAGGTGATGAACGGCCTGATCGCCCTGGTCGAAGACCCGAACATAACCGTGCACCAGCTGATGGAGATTATCACTGGGCCGGATTTTCCGACCGGCGGGTTCATATGCGGCCGGGCCGCGATCCGGGAGGCCTATGAGACCGGACGCGGAGTGTTGATCATGCGCTCCCGTACCCATATCGAACAACGCAAGGGCGGAGGCGAATCGATCATCATCACCGAGATTCCCTATCAGCAGAATAAGGCTTCTCTGGTGGAAAAGATCGCTCTGCTGGTCAAGGAGAAACGGGTCACCTCCATCGCCGAGGTGCGCGACGAATCGGACCGGCACGGCCTGCGCATCGTCATTGAGCTTAAAAAGGATGAAATACCTGATATTACGTTGAATCAGCTCTTCAAGATGACCCCGCTGCAGAAGTCGTTCGGGATCATCATGCTCTGCATCGTCAACAGCCGGCCCGAGGTGCTCAACTTAAAGCAGACCCTCGAATACTTCATTGTCCACCGCAAGACGGTCGTCTACCGGCGCACCGCCTATGAGCTCCGCAAAGCCGAGGAAAAGGCCCATTTGCTGGAGGGGCTGAAAATAGCCATCACCAACCTGGACGAAGTGGTGGAGCTGATCAAGGCCTCGCCCAGCCCGGCCGACGCCAAGGCAGGGCTCATGGCCCGCTTCAATCTCTCCGAGATCCAGGCGCAGAACGTCCTGGACATGCGCTTACAGCGCCTGACCGGCCTGGAGCGGGAAAAAATCATCAGCGAGTACAACGAAACCCTGGAGCGCATCGCCTGGTACAATAAGGTGCTGCGTGACGACGGCCTGGTGATGCAGATCATCCGCGAGGAGTTTGAGCAGATACGCACCGATTACGGAGATGGCCGCCGCACCGAGATCATCGACGCGCCGGACGAGATCCTGCCCGAGGATATGATTACCCCGGAGGAGATGGCGGTCACAGTCTCTCATACCGGCTATATCAAGCGCAACCCGATCACCCTGTACCGGTCGCAACGGAGAGGAGGCAAGGGGATCAAAGGGATGACCACCATCGAAGAGGATTTCGTCACCAGCCTGTACACCGCCTCTACCCTGGATACCTTCCTCTTTTTTACCAACTACGGCAAGGTCTTCTGGCGCAAGGTCTACGAGTTGCCGCTGGCCAGCCGTATCTCCCGGGGCAAGGCCCTGGTCAACCTGCTGGAGCTCGCCGACGGCGAGAAGGTGGCGGCTATTCTTCCGGTCAAGACCTTTAAGACCGAGGAGGGCGCGCCTCAGTTCGTCCTGATGGTCACCCGCAAGGGCGTGGTTAAGAAAACGGT
>QZJD01000010.1 GCA_003604995.1 Desulfobulbus sp.
ATGGCGTCGCAAAAAGTCCGATCTACTGCGTTGTGGCGGGTTCGGCCAATGCTCGACGTACCCTGTGTACGTCTGCGCGTGGCCGACACCACCACGCCTCGGAGTCTGACTCCGTTCGCTTACCTGTATATCGAACTTTTGTGCTGAGCCATCGGTGGCGTGTTTTTATGTTTTTGCGGGTTCATCAGTCTTTGGGGAAATGGGAAAATCCGAGGAGTTGAAAATAGCTGTTTGCGGCGATGATGCACCCGCCTGCCGGGAGACCCGCAGCCATGCGGAGAAGCTTGGTCATTGCGTGGTTTTCGAGCAGGCAGGGGCTGAGGATTTTGTCGTTGAATCCGTTGCCGCCGCGCGTCCCGATCTGGTCTTCGTCGGCTGCGTCCATCCTGAAGAAGAGGGCCTGCATCTTGTCCGCCGGTTCCAGGATTGCCAGCCGCTGCCCCTGATCCTCCTGGTCGGCCGGGTGACTCCCTCACTGCTCCGGGAAGCCGATGATGCCGGCGCGGCCTGGGTTGTGCCGGTCCCGACCGATTCCGCCGTACTGGCCGAGGCTGTCAATATCGCCCTGCTTCGCCACCGGGATCGCCGGGAGCTTCGGGACATGCGCGAACGGATGGCAAGGATGCGGCGGGAATTTCTGCATCGGGTCAAGAACGATCTGGCGGTCATTACCGCCCTCATGCATTTTCAAGCCGGTTCCTGCGGGAATTCCGGGACGGAAAGGGCCATCCTGGAGGGCGCCGACCGGGTTAGAGTTATCTCGGCGCTCTACGACGTAATCCGCACCTCGGAGGACGGGGATACCCTGCGTCTCGACCATTATCTGGAATTGCTGCTCAGCAAGGTCAGTCAGGGGACGGCTGCGGCCAGGGGGATCGAGATCGCGGTTTCCGCGGATTGCATAATTCTGGACGGCGCCAGGGCGCTCAGTTGCGGTTTGATCGTGCATGAGATGGTTGCAAATGCACTGCAACACGCCTTTCCCGGCGACCAGCGGGAAAAGCTGATCAAAGTCGACATCCACAAACATCCCGGCGATGAGCACATCGAGATTCGGGTGGCCGACAACGGCACCGGCCTGCCGCCGGATATTGATCCGACCGGGGCAACGACCTTCGGTCTGCAACTGGTTTCTTTTCTGGCCGGGCAGCTCAAGGGGGCGCTGACCGTCGACCGCTCCAACGGGACGGCAATGACCCTCAGCTTCAAGGTCCCGTCCGCCATGACCACGCATCGATGAGCAGCGTATGGGCTATGCCATTCTGATTGTCGACGATCATGTGCTCCTGCGCAAAGGAATCAGGAGTATCCTTGAGCAGTCGCGAACAGCTGATCTGGTCGTTGAGGCCGGTGACGGTTTCGAGGCACTCGAGGCGGTCCGGCAACGCCATTTCGACCTGGTGCTCCTGGATATCTCCATGCCCAATAAGGACGGTCTGGATACCTTGAAGCAGTTGAGATACGAATTTCCTCGGCTCAAGATCCTGATGCTCTCCATGTACCCTGAGGAAAACTATGCCATCCGTGCTCTCAGGGCCGGGGCGGCAGGGTATCTGGAAAAGGATTGCAGCCCCGAACAACTGGCAAAGGCGGTCCACGATGTGATGACGGTGGGCAAGTATGTCTCGCCCACCGTGGTTCTGGCCCTGGCCGATGCCATTGACTCGACGTCCCGGGTCTCCTCCCTGGAACTGCTTTCCGACCGGGAGATTCAGGTTATGCGTCTCCTGGCTTCGGCCTCCAGCATCAGCGAAATAGCGGAGCGCCTGAATATCAGCGCCAAGACCGTGACGACCTACAAGGCGCGGATCCTGGAAAAACTGAATCTGAAAAACACCGCCGAGCTCATCCGCTACGCCCTCGAACATAAGATCTGCTGATTCAGAAGTCAGAAGTCAGCGGACAGGGGATGGGGAGGTTCGGCGTTGCAGTGTTTTGAATCTCGGAGAAGCCCTTCTCGGTCCGGCGATCATTGCCCCTCTCCGCATCTGTCGCTCAAGGTATGCCCTCGGAGAGGCAAGCCCTCGTTCCCGCCCCTCATTACCCGCCCCCCTGTCCCTCTTCCGGATTATCCAGGTCTTCCACGTTCTCTGCCTTCAGGCTTCTGAAATGTAGGGATTTCCCTACACGATGTCGGTCTCTCCGCGCAAAACAATCCATGAATCGCCGATAGTGGAATTCTGTCCGTCCGCTAAGATATGAATGGAAGATCATATCCGCTGTTCATCCAGAGGGACGGACGGCGGAATTCGACGAAGCAGGCGGAGGAGGAATGGCGAAGTCAACACGGCAGCAAATGCGGGCGATTTCACACTTCATCCTTGCCCGGCGTATGTTTCTCTCGATCTCACAACGACGCTCTTTTTGAAAGAGGCTCGTTTGATGCGATATTTCTCCGACAATCTCAACCTGCGGGTGGACAACATGGAACCTGCCTCCGAGTTGATGCACCAGGTGGGCAACCGGATCGCGGCGGCAAAGATGCCGAAGGCATCGATCTTCAGCAGGGGCGCCTGAACGGCAGGATACATTGACGACCATGCAGATCAAACGCTTCCACATAGTTGCGGTCATTGTCTCGGCCCTGGGCATCCTGCTTGTTGCCTCGCTGATCGCCCCTTCCTACGAAGAGTACTCCCTGGGGCGGCAGGAAAAGGAGGCCGCCGGGATAGCCCATCGACTGTCCTCACTGATGATGGCCGAATACCTGCGAAATCCCGGGCAGCGGCTAAATGAAGAAATCTTTGCGACGGTTGCCGGGGAATTCAACCTGGCGGCCATCGAGCTTGTTACGGAAAAAGGAGAGGTCCTCTATTCTGATTACCCCCATCTTGCGGATATTGATGACGATGCCGCCTGTCTCGACCGGGCCGTCCAGGGTCAGGTCTCCAGCAGAAGGATAACCGCCCGCCTTCCCGGCGCAACCGGCGAGGGGACGGAGCAAACCCTTACGGAAACATATGTTCCCTTCATGGACAGGGATACGGTCAGGGGAACCCTCAAGGTTCTGTTCTTCAATGAAGAGGGGGAGGGGCGGCTGGCGCTCATTGTCCGCAACAATACTCTTTTGCTGCTTGCCCTGATCGTTGTCGTCCTCACGGCGCTGGCTGTTGTTGTCCTGCGCAATCACCGGCACAGCAACGTGGCCTTTTTACCGCCGCGCCTGCGGAAAAGGGTTCATCCGCTGTTCATCGGCATGACGGTTTTTCTGTTGCAGTTGACCCTGATGATGACCCTGCATCCGATCTGCAAGGACTGGTCCTCGCTCATGTCCTCCACCCTTGAGGCGGCCCTCTTCCTGCTGCTCATTACACCTCTCCTCTATTATTTCCAGGTCATCCCCCTGGTGGAGGTGATCACGGACAAACGCAAGATTGAGCAGACGTTGCGGGAAAGCGAGCAACTCTTCAAGACGACATTTTATGACGCACCCCTTGGCGCGGCCATCGTCGGCATCGACGGAACCATCGCCAACGCCAACGGTAAACTGGCGGAGTTCCTGGGGTACGGGCGGGAGGAGCTGCCCGGCAGGGATTTTGTCGACTTGCTGCATCCGGAGACCAGGGAAAAGTGTCATGGCCGGGTCGGCAAACTCGTCTCGGGCGAACTGGATGAATATAACCTGGATCTTCAGTTCATCCGGCAGGACGGAGAAGCGGCATGGGGCCATCTGTCGGTGAAGGTGGTCAAGGATGCGGCCGGCGCTCCGCAATACCTGCTGCCCATGGTGGAGGATATCACCACCCGCAAGTCGATGGAGCAAAAGATTGCTCTGGCCAGGGAAAACTGGGAGGAAACCTTTGCCAATATCCCGGACGGCATCGTCATCCTCAACAGCCGGCACGAAATTGTCAGGTCCAACCCGGCCTTCAAAAAGCTCCTTAAGGCTCAGCATGAGCAGGGCCGGATGTTTCATCATGTCCTGCATTGCCCCAGGCAGGCCGACTGCAATCATTATGCCCTGTTCAATCAGTGCATCTTCGATGACGACCAACCACGGCAATACCCCCACACCATCGAATGTTACAATGAACACCTGGGCAGGCATCTGGAACTGACGGTCAACACCTTTCAATCCTCCGAGCCCGGCGAACCAGGATTTGTTCTGGTGGTCCGGGACGTGACCGATCGCAAAAAGGCGGAGATGGCCATTGCCGAAAGTGAGCGGAGGTACAGCCTGCTGGCGGAGAACTCCTCCGACATCATCTGGACCACGGATCTCGATCTGAAGATCACCTATATCAGTCCCGCGGTGCAAACGGTGCGGGGATACTCCCCGGAAGAGATGATCGGCATGTCCGTCGAGGATTCCCTGACCCCGGAATCAGCGGTTTTCGTCAAGGGCGTGCTGCGCGACCAGCTGGTGATAGAACAGTCAGGCAAGGGGAAGCCCGGACGATATCTGAACATGGAAATCGAGGCCTATCGAAAGGATGGCAGCCGTGTCTGGCTGGAAGTTCGGGTGAGTTTTCTCCGGGACCGCAACAATGTCCCTTCCGGCGTGCTCGGCGTTTCCCGGGATATCACCGAGCGCCGGCAGGCGGAGCAGCGGCTTCTCCTTCTGGAAAAGGCGGTGAATACCACCCGGACCGGCATAACCTTCAGGGATACCGGAAACATCATCCGGTTCATCAATCCCGCCGATGCCGCCATGCACGGCTATGATGCGGATGAGCTGCTGGGCAAACATATCAGGGTCATCGCCCCGAGCAAATATGTTAAGGGCCAGGGGCGGGAGCAGATGGATTTGCTCACCGCCTGGAATGGGGAGAGCAAGACCCGGCGCAAGGACGGCAGCGAGTTCCCCGTATCGCTGGTATCGGATGTGGTCAGGGACGAGTCCGGTGAAATTCTTGGGGTGATCACCATCTGCGAGGACATCACCCAACGGGTCAAGATCGAGGGGGAGCTGCGCAAGTTATCCCGGGCCATTGAACAGAGCCCGGTTTCCGTGGTCATCACCAATCGGAAGGGTGATATCGAGTATGTCAATCCCGCCTTCTGCCGCAATACAGGGTACAGCTTCGAAGAGGCCATAGGAGAGAACCCCCGCATTCTGAAATCGGGCTGGCAATCCCCGGAAGTCTATCAGGATCTGTGGGCCACGATTTCTTCCGGCAACATCTGGCGGGGCGAACTCTCCAACAAAACCCGCGCCGGTGAGATTTTCTGGGAAAACGTGGTCATTTCGCCCATCAAGGATCAGGAAGGAGAGATCACCCATTTCATCGCGGTCAAGGAGAACATCACCGAACAAAAGAAGGCCAAGGATGCAATTCTGAGCAGTGAAGCGCGGTTGCGCTCCATCATGGACGGGGTGACCGACAGCCTGATCACGGTGAGCGAGGAAGGGGTTGTCGAGTCCTGCAATCCGGCGACGGAAACCATGTTCGGCTATTCTGCCGAAGAATTGATCGGCAAGAAGGTGCAGTTGCTTCTGCCGGAGCAATACCACCGAAGGGCGGAACGGTTTTTCCGGGAGCTCAGCCGGAGCAAGTCATCGTCCATCGGCAGGAGACTCACCCTGCGTGGCCGGCGCAAGGGGGGGGCAACCTTCCCGCTGTCCCTGTCCCTCGGGACGGCCCGGCTGGCCGGCCATACCCTCTTTGCCGCGACCATCCGCGATATCAGCGACATTAAGGAGAATCAACGGGCCCTGCGTGAAGCAAAGGCCAATGCCGAAATGGCCAACGCGGCCAAAAGCGATTTCCTGGCCCGGATGAGCCACGAGATCCGCACCCCGATGAATGCAATCATCGGGATGGGCAACCTGATCAGGATGTCCTCCCTGGATCCGCAACAGGTCCATTACGTGGAGAATATCAGCAGCGCCTCCAAGAGCCTGCTCAAGATCATCAACGACATCCTGGATTTCTCCAAGATCGAGGCGGGCCGGCTTTCCCTGGAGGCCATCGAATTTCGACTGGATGATATTTTCAGCAATATGAAAAACGTCATCGGGCTGCCTGCGTATGACAAGGGAATAGAACTGCTTTTCCACCTTGACGAAGCGGTCCCGCCGGTTCTGGTCGGCGATCCCCTCCGGCTCGAGCAGGTCCTGACCAACCTTGCCAACAACGCGGTGAAGTTTACCTGTGAGGGCGAAGTGACCATTCAGGCCCGGGTCGAAGGCCTTACCGGGAATGAGGCGATCATTGGGTTTTCGGTGAAGGACACCGGGATCGGCATGGACCCGGCACAGGTGGATTCGCTTTTTAACCCTTTTACCCAGGCCGATGGGTCCATCACCCGCCAGTACGGCGGCACCGGACTCGGCCTGACGATATGCAAGCGTCTGGTGGAGATGATGGGCGGCAGGATCTGCGTGGAGAGCGAGGTGGGCAAGGGGAGCACCTTCAGTTTTATGCTGACTCTGCCCTTCAAAGAGACAGCCATGGGAGATCCCGTTTGCAAGCTGGCGGGACTGACGGCAATCGTCGTTGATCCCGGTCCCGAGTCAGGGGCGCTGCTGTGCCATTTCCTGGAAAATGTCAAGATCCGGACGGTGTGGGCGGCAGGTATCGAGGAAGGAATTGCCCGATTCGCGGACATGAGCGGCGACGCGAGGCAGGAGCCGGACCTGCTGATTGTTGACGTCACCTCGTCCTCCTTTGAGGTGAATCCCTTTGTCGAATGGATGAGGGATCATCCGAAGGTGCGCTCCATTTGCGTCACCGGGCTGGCCATCAAGCCGGAGCTGAAAAATCGTGATTTCTGTTCCGCCTACGTGAGCAAGCCCATCATCAAATCACAGCTTCTTGATACCGTCCAACGGGTGATGCAACTTTCGTCATGCAAAGGGAATGGGATTTTGGGCACAAAGGACAACGCAAAGGACCTGCGGGCCATGCGCGGCAAAAAGGTGTTGCTGGTGGAGGACAATGCGATCAATCAGCTTTATGCGGTCAAGATTCTTGAAAAATTAGGGATCGGGGTGGATACGGCAAAAAATGGCGCGGAGGCGGTTAAGGCCGTTGTTGCCGACAGCTACGATCTTGTCCTGATGGATATGGAAATGCCGGTGATGGATGGCCTGAAGGCCACCGCGGAAATACGCCGCATCCCGGAGGGCAGGGATCTGCCCATTGTCGCGATGACCGCCCATGCCATGGAGGAGCACCGGCAGCTCGCGCTCAATTCCGGCATGGATGACTATATTGCCAAGCCCATCGAGCTGAAAAACATGACTGAGGTCCTGATCAAGTGGCTGGCGATGGAGAGGGCGGGTTCGATCACCAGGGCCGATTGCGGCGGCACGGCCGGTCCGATCGATGCCATTCCGGGCATTGATTTTGCTGACGGCCTGGCCAGACTGGCCGGAGACCGGGACCTGTACTTGCAGATTCTCGGCTATTTCCATGAAACCTATGCCGCCGCCCCGGGCAACCTCTCGGCATGGGCCGGGGAGGGGAAACGAATGGATGTCCTGACCTTTGCCCACTCCATCAGCGGCGCAGCGGGAAATATCGGGGCAATTGCTCTGCACCGGCTCGGAAAAGAGATTGAGTCGATTTTGTTGCGGGAAACCGGGCAGGTGCCCCAGGAACTCATCGACCGCTTTGAAAAAGAATTGCAGCGGGTGCTGTCCGGACTGGCCCCTCTGGCCGGGAAGGAAGACCCCGCAGGGAACAGAGGTGAACAGTGATGTGTGGAGTATGGGAGCAATGATGGAACTCACCTGCAACAAAATTTTGATTGTGGATGACAGCAGGATCAATCTGGAAGTTCTCGACGGGCTTCTCAAGTCCTCCTATCAGGTCTATCTGGCCCAGGACGGCAGGAAAGCCCTGGAACTTGCCCGGGAGATCCAGCCCGACCTGGTGCTCCTCGATGTCATGATGCCCGGCATGGACGGCTTCGAGGTATGCCGCATGCTGAAAGGGGAACCGCGGATGGAGCAGGTCCCGGTGATTTTTTTAACGGCCCTGGCCGATACCCGGCATAAGACCAAAGGATTCAGTTTGGGCGCGGTGGACTATATCCCCAAGCCATTTGATGCCCTGGAAGTCCAGTCCAGGATCAGGACCCATCTGTCTTTGCGCAGGAGTACCCTGGAACTGCGCAATCAGAACCTCATTCTGGAACAAAAAGTCCAGGAGCGGACAAGGGAAATCGCCCTGACCCAGGAGGCGACCATTGAAAGCCTTGCCAGCCTCGCTGAATACCGGGACCCGGAAACCGGAGGCCATATCCAGCGGACCAAGACCTATGTCCGGCTCCTGGCGGAGCAACTTCGGTCCCATGCCAGGTTCAGGGATGAGTTGCGCGACGCCACCGTCGAGCTGCTGGAGAAATGCTCGCCCCTGCATGACATCGGCAAGGTCGGCGTCCCTGATCATATTCTCCAGAAACCGGGTCGCCTTACCCCGGAGGAAATGGAGATCATGAAAAAGCATACCCTGTTCGGCTACAGCGCGATCATGACCGCCAGGAAAAAAATGGGCATGAATGTTCCGTTTCTGACCCTGGCCGCGGAGATCGCCCTGACCCATCATGAGCGTTGGGATGGTTCCGGCTACCCCCATGCACTGCGCGGCGAAGACATCCCGGTCTCGGGGCGGCTCATGGCCATGGCTGATGTCTATGACGCCCTGATCAGCAAACGGGTCTACAAACCGCCATTTTCGCACCGGAAGGCCGTGGAGATTATTTCCAGGGGAGACGGCCGGACCCAGCCGGGACACTTTGATCCGGCGGTCATCGAAGCCTTTCTGGCCGTGGAAGAACAATTTTACCGGACCGCCCTCAGATATGCGGACAGCGAGGACGAGCGGCAGTCCCTCGCCGCCTGATCGCCTGCCGGAGAAAGGGAAACATCGCAGAATGGACGCAGGTTGCCGATGATCAGGATAACCCCGCGGGAAATGCAGGATTTTTCGCGATATATAGCGGAAATCTCGGGCATTGCCCTTGACCGGGACAAAAAATATCTCCTGGAGAACAGATTGCAGTCCCTTCTTGATGCCCAGGGGTGCACTTCCTTTCAGGACCTTCTGTTCAGCGCCAAAACTGCGGAAAACGGGGACCTGCGCGGCAGGGTGATCGACGCGATCACCACCAACGAGACCTATTTTTTCAGAGATCACCTCCCCTTTGAAATCCTCAGGCACAAGATCATCCCGGAGATCATCGACCGGAAGAGGCGACCGGCCCAGGCCGGCAAGGCGCAGATCCGCATCTGGTGCGCGGGCTGTTCCACCGGTCAGGAAGTGTACAGCGTCATCATGGCGATCCTGGAGACCCTCTCCCATGTCGGCGGCTACGACATCCGGGTGCTGGGGACCGATATCTCCAGCCGGGTTGTTGCCCGGGCCAGTGCCGGCCGTTATTCGCAGCATGAGGTGGAGCGCGGCCTGCCGGAGCAGCTCCTGCACAAATATTTCGTGGCGGAAAACGGGTTCTGGCGGATCAGGGACGAGGTGCGCATGCTGGCCAGTTTCAGCCGAATGAATCTTCTGGAGCCGTTCTACGGTATCGGACCCTTTGATATCATCTTCTGCCGGAATGTTTCCATCTATTTTTCCGAGTCCAACAAGGGGGAACTGTTCCGGAAGATCGCCAGGATCCTGAACAGGGACGGTTATCTGATCGTCGGCGGTTCGGAGAGCCTGAGCGAAGTGGCGCCGCAGTTCATCTGCCGTCGCCATCTGAAGGGGATGTATTATCAGCGGAAGGATGCGGTCGGCGCCCCCCTTGTGCCCGCCCAGCAAGCGACCGGGTTTTCTCCCGCCGCCGGACAAGGAACCGCGCGCAACGTCGTTCCACCATCGCCCGTAGAACCGGCGGCCTTTGGGGCCGCATCCCCGCCGCCTGAGGGATCGGCAAGCCGTCCGGAGAGGCAACAGCGGATCGCGGCCGCCGCACGAAAGAGACCGGCCCCTCCTGCCGCCCGTCACGCCGGTTTCCCCCCGGAGACCGTTGAGGTGGAGGACATGTCTCCTGGATCACGCCTTGCTGAAGGGGTGAAGGCTTCGGTTGCTCAACCGCGGGCCCTGCTTGAGTCGATCCTTGACCACCAGGAGCGGGGAGACGGGTTATTGGCCCGGCGGGAAAGAAAACCGGGGGAAGGGGAGCGATCACTGCTTGAGATCGTCTGGCGCAGGAATGCCGGTAAGGCCGATGATTCCGGTCAGGACCGGAAAGAATGACTCTTCGGGTCTCTGCTGGGCAAGCAAGCGCCGAGGGAGGGTAAGGCATGCAAAAAGAACGATATACCATTCTGCTGATTGACGACGAGAAGATCAATCTCGTCGTGCTGCGGGCGCTCCTGCAAAAGGAGGGCTACGCCATTGTGTCCGCGTTGTCCGGCCGGGAGGGCGTCGAGCTTGCCAGGCAGGAGCGGCCTGATCTGATCCTGCTGGATGTGGTCATGCCCGGGGAAGACGGTTTTGAGGTGTGCCGGATTCTGAAGCAGGATCCGCTGACCCATGCCATTCCGGTTATCTTCATCACTGCTCTTTCCGACAGCAGGAGTAAGATCAAAGGCCTCTCCGTCGGGGGCCTGGACTACATTTCCAAGCCGTTTGAAAAGGAAGAGGTGTTCATGCGGGTGCGGAATATCCTGCGTCTCAACTACTCCTTGCAGCGGATCATTGAAGAGCAGGCCGTGCGCCTCAAACAGGTCAGGGATGCGCAGCAGGCGATTCTCGTGAATCCGGAGGAGATTCCCGGGGCGCGGTTCAGCGTCCATTTCAAACCTCTTCTCGATGCCGGCGGCGATTTTTATGATGTCTTTGCCGTAACCGACAATGTGTGGGATTATTTTGTCGCCGATATCAGCGGCCATGATCTGGCGGCTTCCTTTACCACCTCAGCCCTGAAAGCGCTGGTTCGCTACAACTCTTCCCAGGTACTCACCGTCGAGGAGTCCATGACCATCATCAACCGGGTACTGCAAAGCCTGCTTACCCCGGAACAGCATATCGCCGCGGCCTATGTCCGGCTCAACCGCAACACCATGCGCCTGAGCGTCGTCAATGCCGCCAATCCTCCGTTGCTCCTCCTGCCCGGCCAGGGCGAACCCGTCTGGTTACAGGGCAACAGCGACGCACTGGGGGCTTTCGCCGGCGGGGTATTTGTCGGCCAGGAATTCGCGGTGGCGGAAAATGACCGGTTGTTCATGTACTCGGATGGCATTATCGAACATTCCCGAACGGCCAGGGCAAGAGAGCAGGGCGGGGTTGATCTGTTGCGGGCCGCCCTGGCGACTCGTGGTTTTCCCCTGACCTCGGCCGTACCGGAAATCGCCCGGATGCTTTTTCCGCGGGAGCGGCCGGCAGAAGACGATCTCCTTCTTCTGGGCGTGGATATCTAAGGGGGTCTGGGGGGATGGCGTCGAAGGAAGCAGGCCGCGGGGCCGACAGGGAAGGAGTGGAGGCGGGGCGCTATCAGTGCGGCAGGGACGAAGACGGCTGGACGATTATTTTTTCGGCAACCTTTGCCAATGTCGATCGCGTCTGCCACCGGGTCGCCGGGTTTCTCCGGGAGCAGGGACTGGCACCCTTGTTTGCCGTGGAACTGGGGACGCGCGAGATCCTGAATAATGCCGTCGTGCATGGTTGCGGCGGCGATTCGAACAAAACCGTCCGCTTCAGGATTTTTCTGCGGGACGGCAATCTGTATCTGCAAAGCAGCGATGAGGGCAAGGGGTACCTGCCTCGCGAGCCCGAGCCGGGAGAGGAGGACGTGCTCAAGGAATCGGGATACGGTCTTGCCATCCTGCGCCGATATTTTGATGCGGTCTCGTTCAATGCGTCAGGCAATGAGATCACACTGGTCCTGAAAAATTTCATGTCGTCGTGTTCGGGTAGCGTCAGGGGAGTGCCTGACGCAGAATCCGGCGCAACGCGGTCTGGGAGAGATAACGATGAGTAATGTTGAAGAAACTCGGGAAAAGGTGGTTATCCGGCCGGGCAGGGATATTGTCAGCTCCATGGTCGGGGAGTTAAGGGAGGAGCTGAAGGCGGTTGTCGATAAACAGGATGTTCTGCTTACCGTGGACCTGGAAGGGGTGCGGATGATTGATTCCATGGGCCTGGGGGTTCTGATCGCCACCCACAACTCCCTGATGAAACGGAACGCCCGGCTTGAGCTGGTCAATATTTCGGGGGACATCCTGCAACTTCTGAAAAATATGCGGCTGGACAGGCATTTCAGCCTCAGATAAACCCCGCGCCGCATGAGATGGCCTCGCCAAAACGCAAAATACCGAGCATCCGTTGCTGCGACTTCAACACGTTGCAGAGTATGCCGGCGTCGATCCCGCATTTGTTGAGGGACCGGTAACTTTACGGGAGAACCTGTCATGTCCGATGATTTATCCCTGGACGATATCCTGGTCATGTACGTTCAGGAGGCCCGGGAGCACCTGGAAAGCATAGAAAGCGACCTCCTGGCCCTGGAACGGGAGGGCGCCGACAGCGACGAGGAGTCCATCAACAAGATGTTCCGGGCCGCCCATTCCATCAAGGGCGGCAGCGGCTTTTGGGGGCTGGATACCATCAAGGAACTGTCGCACCGGACCGAGAATGTTCTGGACCTGATCCGCAAGCGACGGCTGGAACCGGCGCCCGAGGTGGTCAGCGTTATCCTCAAGGCCTTTGATCGGCTGGGTGAGCTGCTGGACGACCCCCCGGCCAGCAATGGGATGGATATTGCCGCGGAGGTGGCGGCCCTGGAAAAGCTGACCGCCCGCCATCTCCCCGAAAGTGAGAAGACGAGCGTCAGCCGCAGGGTTGAGGTCCGCCACCCCGGCGTGCCGGTGGTCTTTGAGATGACGGAATTTGATCTGCGCAAGGCCGGCCGGGACGGCAGTCATCTCTATATCCTGGAGTTCGATCTGCTCAAGGATGTTCATCGCCGGGGCAAAACCCCTCTGGATTTCGTCACCATCCTCAATGAACAGGGCAGTATTCTGGATATCATCTATGATCTTGCGGTGATGGGCGATCTGGAGAGCGGGGAGCTGTTTTCGCGGTTTCCGGTTTTTGTCCTGTTTTCCACCGTGGTGGAGCCCGATCTGATCGGTACCCTGGTGGGGCTTGAGGCGCGCGCCGTCCATCTCGTCGGCGACGAGGCGGAAGAAAAGAAAGAGGCGGCGCCGGTCCAGGAAGCACCGGCGCCTGAAGCTGCGGGCGCCGAGGTTCCGGCGGGGGCGGCTTCCCCGGCGAAGGAGCAACGGGTCCGCCCGCCCGCGCGATCGGCGGGCGTCCAGGCTGATTCGCTGCGGGTGCAGGTCCATGTCCTGGATCAGCTCATCAACCGGGCCGGGGAGCTGGTGCTCGCCCGCAACCAGCTTCTCCAGTCGTTCGCCAGGTGGGACCGGGCCGCCCTGAAGGCTGCCTGCCAGCGCATAGACGTCGTCACCTCCGAGTTGCAGGAATCGATCATGCTGACCCGGATGCAGCCGGTGAACAATATCTTCAGCAAGTTCCCGCGGATGGTCCGTGACCTTGCGCAGCAGGTGGGCAAGAAGATCGATCTGGAGATCGAGGGCAAGGAAGTGGAAGTCGACAAGGCGATCATCGAGGGCCTGAGCGATCCGCTTACCCATCTGGTGCGCAATGCGGTGGACCATGGCATCGAGCTGCCGGAGGTCAGGGAACGAGACGGCAAACCGCCCGCCGGGCTGATCAGGCTGAAGGCCTTTCATGAGTCGGGCCAGATCATCATTGAAATCAGCGATGACGGCAAGGGGCTCGACGGTGAGACCATCGCCGCCAAGGCCCTGGAAAAAGGCCTGGTCAGCGCCGACTATTTGCAGTCGCTGCCCACGGAGAAGGAAAAACTCAATCTGATCATGCTCCCCGGCTTTTCCACGGCGGAAAAGATCACCGATATTTCGGGGCGCGGCGTGGGCATGGATGTGGTCAAGACCAATCTGGACAAGATGGGGGGCCATCTCGAGCTCGATTCCCGCTCCGGCCGGGGGGTGACGGTGCGGGTGAAGCTGCCCCTGACCCTGGCGATCATCCCGAGCCTGCTCGTTTCCGCGAGTAACGAACGGTTCGCCCTGCCGCAGATCCATGTGGCCGAACTGCTGCGCATCCCGGCCGCGGAGGTCCGGGAGAAGATCAGCAAGGTCAGCGGCGCCGATGTGCTTATGCTGCGCGGCGAATTGCTCCCCCTGTTGCAGTTGAACAATCTCCTTGACCTGCAGCGGATCTATTTCGATCCCCGAACCGGCGAGTTTCGCCCGGACCGGCGGGCACAGCTGGCTGACGAGCGTCTGTCCAGAAGTGGCGCCCCGGACCGGGAGCAACGGCCGGAGAAGGGCGCTGTCGACCCGTTGCCTGAGGACAGGCGCAACCATCCCCGCAGTGATGTCAACATCGTCGTCCTGCAGGCGGGGTTGAGCCGTTATGCCCTGGTGGTCGACCATGTCCATGATACCGTGGAGATCGTCGTCAAGCCCCTGGGCCGGCATCTGAGCCAGTGCGCGTTCTATGCCGGGGCGACCATCATGGGTGATGGCCGGGTGGCATTGATTCTCGATGTTCCCGGTCTCTCCGCCTTGGCCGGCCTCAGGGAAATCGTCGACGCAGGGCAGGCCAAAAAGATCAACGCCGAGCAGGAACTGAGGCGGGTTGTCGGGATCAGGCAATCGCTCCTTCTCTTTCACAACGGGCCCGGGGAATACTGCGGAGTGCCGTTGCGGGAGGTCCAGCGTGTTGAACAGATCATGGTCGATGACATTGAGATCAGAAGCAATCAGAAGGTGATCAGATACCGGGACGGAATTCTGCCGGTCTTTGCCCTGGAAGAGGTCGCCAATGTCGCCAGGATCGCCGAGTGTACCTCGCTGGTGGTGATCATTTTCGAGATTGGCGGCCGGGAGTTCGGGTTGCTGGCCGTCCCGCCCCTGGGGGTCGTCGAGGAGCACCTCGCCATTGATGACCGGACGCTCAGGCAGCCGGGCATTGCCGGATCGGCGATCATTCACCAGCGAACAACCATGATCGTGGACATTGTCGAATTCATCCGGACGATCAGTCCGGCATGGTTTTCACCGGAGCAGGCGCTTCCGGCGCCGAAGCCGGGCGGCAAGGGGATCATTCTCCTGGTGGAGGATTCAACCTTTTTCCGGACCCAGGTGCGGCGTTTTATCGAGGAGGAGGGGTATGTGGTCCTGGAGGCCGAGGATGGCCGGGCGGCCTGGGATCTGCTGACCGCTGATCCCGAGCGGGTCGCGATGGTGGTCACGGATATTGAAATGCCCGGAATGGACGGCTTCGCCCTGATCTCTCGGATGAAAGGGGATGCGCGCCTGGCCGGTCTGCCGGTCATCGTCCTGACCACCCTGGCCGATGAAGCGGATGTCGAAAGGGGGAGGGAACTGGGGGTGACGGCGTATCACATCAAGCTGGACCGGGAGAATCTGGTCCGCGACATCACAAATATTTTCACGAAGATCGGATGATCGGCAACAGACCGCGGTATTCGTCGGGAACCGTTTGAAAAGAGGCAAGATATGCAGCAGGCAGGCGGAAAAAGCCATAGGGCGGATGTCACCAGAAGGTTTGCAATCTTTTTCATCGATGAGACCCAGCTCGGGGTCGATATCGCCCGGGTCCAGGAGATCAATGAGGAGCCGGCGGTGACGAAGGTCCCCCTGGCCAGGGATTATGTCCGGGGAATAATGAATCTGCGCGGTCAGATCATCACCATCATCGATCTGCGCCGCAAAATGGGATTTACCGGGACCGCGCTGAGAGAGGACAAGCCGGGATTGGTGATCGTCAACTGGAACGGCGAACAGGTGGGGCTTCTGTTTGACCGGATAGGGGAAGTGATCGAGGCGGCCGCGACCGATATCGAAGGCGCACCGGCCAATATCTGCGGCACCCGCGGCGAGTTTTTCCAGGGAGTGCTGACCACCGGCAAGCAGCGGATCGTCGCCCTGCTCGACATAGACGTGGTCCTGGCCGACGGTTAGCCGATCGGTGCAGGTGGTCATTTTGAAAGAGGATCAATAAATCAACCATATGGATAACCAGGGGAAACAACCTGACAGCCGTGGAGGGATCATGGGTATGAACAGCGTGAAAGACTGGAAGATCGGGACGAAAATCGGGGCGGGCTTTGGCTTCATCCTGCTGCTTATGCTGCTGGTGATGGGGATTTACCACACCACCGTCGTCAATGTCGTCGGCAGCTACGATGACCTGATCGCCAATGATATTGCCATCGGCCGGCTGGCCGGGGATATTCATGTCGGCATGCTGGAATGCCGGCGTAATGAAAAGGATTTTCTCCTCCGGCAGGACAAAAAATATCTCGACCAGTTGACGGAAAACAGCAACAAGGTGGTCGAATATGCGCAAACCCTGCGCAACCTTGCCGTTGCCAACGGCTACGAAGACATCAAGGCAAGCGCCGAGCAGATCATCGCCAAAATCACCACCTACCGCGAGACCTTTGCTCGGGTCGTCGATTCCTCGGAAAAGATGGGGCTCGACCACCTTTCAGGCTATCAGGGGGTGTTCGGCAAGGCGGCGCGGGAAATGGAGAAGGATCTGCGCGAGCATGCCGTGGACGATCTTTATCTGAACCTCCTCATGCTGCGGCGCTGGGAAAAGGATTACCTGCGGACCGGTAGCCGGAACTATCAGAAGCTCCTGATCGACACCATCGCCGCTTACCGGAATCTCCTTGCCGTGAGTCCCTGCGAGCCCACGGCGAAAAAGACGCAGGAGGAGGCCATCCTCCGCTATGAGGACGCCGTTACGGCCCTGATCGCCAATTATGCCGATCAGGGCAAAAAGCAGGCCCTGTATGAGGAGATGCGCAAGGAAGCGCATATCATCGAAGAGGCGATCAAAAGCGTGCTGATTCCCGAAGTCAGGCCGCTGCTGCTGGAGCTGCGAAGGTTGGAAAAAAATTATCTGCTGCGCCATGATCCGGAAGAAAGCCGGCAGGTGCGGGAAGCGATGCAGCGCCTGGTCCATCAGGTCAACGGGGCAGGCATCAGTGAAGAACATGTCGGAGCCGTCCTTGCCAGGCTGACGGAATACGAGCAGGCCTTTGACGGGCTGGTCGGCGCGTATGGAGCAATGACCACCGATATTGAACAGATGCGGGAAGTGGTGCATCAGGTGGAACCGGCCATCGCCAGCATCGGCGCCCTTGCCGAGGAACACGTGAATGCAAGGGCCGGGGAAACCGACAGGCGGGCCGCTGCCAGGAGTAAATTGTCCCTGCTGCTCGGGCTCCTCTCGGTGACCCTGGGCAGCGTCTTTGCCGTGGTTCTGGTCCGCGCCATCACCCGGCCCCTCAACCGGGCCGTGGATTTTTCCGCGAAAATCGCCGAGGGCGATCTGACCCATAGCCTGGATATCCGGCAGCAGGATGAGGTGGGAGTGCTTGCCGCCACCCTGAACAACATGGCCGCCACCCTGGCCCAGATGATTAGAAAGATCAGCGATTCGGTAAGTACGATCAGCGCCTCTTCGGCGGAGATGGCCTCGGTTTCCGATCAGATGGCCTCGGGCTCGGAGACGGCGGTGGTCAAGTCAAACGCGGTGGCCTCGGCCGCCGAAGAAATGAACCAGAACATGATTTCCGTCGCCTCGGCCATGGACCAGGCTTCGACCAATGTGGCCACGGTCGCCGCGTCCGTGGAGGAGATGAACGTCAGCATCGCCGGCATCGTGCAGAACGCAGAGAAGGGCAAGGTGGTTGCGGAGAGGACCGTTGCGCAGGCGCAGCAGACCTCGGAGCAGGTCAATCAGCTGGGCCGGGATGCTGAGGAGATAAATGACGTTACCGAAACCATCAAGGCGATTTCGGACAAGACCAACCTCCTTGCCCTGAACGCGACCATTGAGGCGGCGCGGGCCGGGGACGCCGGCAAGGGCTTTGCCGTGGTGGCGAACGAGATCAAGGAGCTTGCCCAGCAGACCGCGGACGCCACCGGCGATATCGCCAGGAAGCTGATGGGCATCCAGAAAGCCACCATCCATACGGTGTCCGATATCAGCGGGATAGCCAATGCGATCGGTGAAATGAACAACTTCATCAGCATCATCTCCGACGCGGTGGACCAGCAGAACGCGGCCACCGCCGAGATCACCGAGAATATCACCCAGGCGGCGCAGGGCTTGAAGGAGATCAACACCAATACCAGCCAGACCGCGCAGGCCGCGGCGCTGGTGGCCAAGGATATTGCCGACGTTCGCGACACCGCCAACGAAACCAGCAATTCCGGGGCGCAGGTGCAGCAGAGCGCCAATGAACTGAGCCAAATGGCCGAGCAGCTGAAACAGATGGTGCAACGATTCAGAGTATAGCCGCACGCGCGAGCGTAAAGCAAAATCGCGGCGCGGCCATCCCCGCTCTTTCCCCTGGTTCAGGGAAAGGGGCGGGCTGCCGCGCCGCCTGACAATAAGGACGGCGACTGTGCGAATAAAAGTGCTTGTCGTTGATGACACGATTTTCTTTCGAAAAATCATCAGCGAAATTTTGACGACGTTTCCCTTTGTCGAGGTGGTCGGCACCGCGAACAACGGCGAAATCGCCATGTCGCGGATCAAGTTGCTCAAACCCCATCTGCTGACCCTGGACGTGGAGATGCCGGTCATGAACGGCCTGCAGGTATTGCAGGCAATCCGCCGCCAGGGCCTGCCGGTGGATTGCCTGATGCTCAGCAGCAAGACCGTGCGGGGCTGTGAGATCACCATGCAGTCGCTGGAACTGGGCGCCTTTGATTTCATCACCAAGCCCGACGACCTCTCCCCCGAGGTCAACCTGGACATCCTGACCCGGGAACTGCGCCGGAAGCTGAAGATCTATTCCGAGCGGATGAGGATGCTCGTCGCCCGGGGGCGGCAGCCGCAACCCCTGCCCGCGGCCGTCCCGCCGGCAGGCGGGCGGGGCGTCGTCGCGGAGCTCCCGGCGACCACGACAAGGATGGAGAAATCGCGGGCCATCGCCATCGGCGTTTCCACCGGCGGACCCTACGCCCTGAGCAGGGTGCTGCCCGCCCTGCCCGGCGACATCGGGGTGCCGATCTTCCTCGTGCAGCACATGCCGCCTCTGTTCACCGAATCGCTGGCGCACAGCCTGGATGCCAAGTGTCGGCTGACGGTCAAGGAAGGGGTGGACGGCGAGGTGGTCCGCGACAACTTCGTCTATGTCGCCCCCGGCGGCAAACAGATGATGGTGGCCAGCGGGGTCGGGCATGCGAAGCTGATCCGGGTCACCGACGCCCCGCCGGAAAACAACTGCAAGCCCTCGGTGGATTATCTGTTTCGGTCCGTGGCCAGGGAGTATGGCTCCAAGGCGACCTGCGTGATCATGACCGGGATGGGCACCGACGGCAAGCTGGGCCTTTCCGTAACCAGGGCGAGCGGAGCGGTGAATATCGCCCAGAACGAAGAAAGCTGCGTGGTCTACGGGATGCCCAGGGCAGCGGTTGAGGCCGGGCTGATCAATGTCGTCGCCCCCCTCGATAACATCGCGGAAGCAATCCTGAAAACGGTGTAGTCGCCTCCGCTCAATAACATCCGGCGAAGGTATTCGCCATTCCAACCGGGAGAACATCATGAAGGCACTGATAGTTGAAGACGAATTCACCAGCCGGGTGGTGATGCACAAGCTGCTTTCGCCCTACGGCGAATGTCATATTGCGGTCAACGGCCGGGAAGCGGTCGAGGTCTTTGCCCAGGCCCTGGATGAGGGCGAACCCTATGATCTGATCTGTCTGGATATCAGGATGCCGGAAATGGACGGATTTGAAGTCTTGCGGGAGATCAGGCGGATCGAAGAAAAAAAGGGGATCGTCGGCCCGCATTGGGTGAAAATCATCATGGTGACCGCGGTCAATGAACCGCGGAGCATCATGCAGGCATTTTCTTCGCAGTGCGAGGCCTATCTGCTCAAGCCCATCGAGCGGGAGAAGCTTCTGGTGCACCTGCGCAACTTCGGTCTTCTCTCCTGACCGGGGCGCGAAACGGCCGGCGCGGTTCCTGCCGGGTCAGTGGGCCTGCCGGCCTGGCAAGCGGCCGATGATGTTGAGGATCTCCTCGGGCTTGAAGGGCTTGGTCACGTAATCGTCCATGCCCGCTTCGATGCAGCGCCTGCGATCATCCGCCATTGCATGGGCGGTCATGGCGACAATCGGTATCCTGCCGCCGGCCAGGTGGGCGCGAACCCGCTCCAGCAGTTCCTGCCGCGGGTGCCCGGCAAAGAGCTCGTCCGCTTCGCAGCGCCTGACCAGTCTGGTTGCTTCCAGCCCGTCGAGTTCCGGCATCTGCACGTCCATCAGGATGAGATCGTACGGTTCCCTTGCGAGTTTTGCCAGCACCTCCAGGCCATTTTCCGCCTCGCTGACCGCGTGGCCATGTTTTTCCAGGACAACCTTGGCGAAGTAGCGGTTGAACTGATTGTCTTCGGCCAGCAGAATACGGAGACGAGGGGCGGCTTTCCGGTCGGCCGCGGCCGTGTCCTTTTTGCCGGAGGCGGTCTTCGGCGCGCTGGTGGCGAAATCACAGGTGAAGATGAAGGTGCTTCCCCGGCCCGGTTCGCTTTCGACCCGGATCCGGCCCCCGTGCAGTTCGACAAGCTTTTTGCTGATTGCCAGACCCAGGCCGGTCCCGCCGAATTTTCGGGCGGTACCGGCGTCCTCCTGCGAAAATTTTTCAAAGAGACGTTCCTGAAATTCCTTGGAAATGCCTCTGCCGGTATCCGTAACCTTGAATTGCAGTTGCACCTTGTTCCGGTCACGGTACAGCTCAAGAACCTCGATGGTCACGCTGCCTTTGTCGGTGAATTTGCAGGCATTGCCAGCGAGGTTGAGCAGGATCTGCCGTAACCGGTATTCGTCGCCGACCAGGGGCGCGCAGGTCAACGGCGGCAGGGTGCAGGATAATGCCAGCCCTTTTTTCGCGGCCGTAGCGGCAAGGGTTTTGAGGACGCCTTTTACCACCTTTTTCAGATGAAACGGTCGCTGCGCCATGTTGATCTGGCCTGCCTCGATCTTTGAGAAATCAAGGATGTCGTCGAGCAGGGAAAGAAGGGCTTCGGAGGAGATCTGCACGGTTTCCAGATAGTCCCGTTGCCGCGGGTCGGCGGCAAGCTCCAGGGCCAGGCGGTTCATGCCGATGATCACATTCATCGGCGTTCTGATCTCATGGCTCATGTTGGCCAGAAATTCGCTCTTGGCCTGATTCGATTTTTCCGCCGCCCTCTTGGCCTGGAGCAGGCTTTGTTCCGCTTGCTTCCGTTCCAGGGCGCTGGTAAAGACCTGACCGACCATCTGGAACAGATTGATCTCCTTTCCTGACCACCGCCGGTGGGGCATTGTCGAACTGAATCCGAGAAAGCCGAGGATTTTATTCTGGTACACCAGCGGCATATCCAGAATGGAACGGATTCCCTGTTTTTCTATGATTCTCTTTTCCAGGGCTGCCTCTTCGGGCAGATCGGCGGTCGATGAAACCATTACATTTTTTTGGTTCAGAAGCTGGGCGGTCCACCAGGGCATGGAGCTGACCGGAAGTTCCTGAAGGTCTTCCTTTCTGGTAGAGAGCCTGTTCGAGTTCCAGCAATGGGTCATGCTGAAGGTGGCGGCATCGTCGGAGAACCTGAAGAGATAGCCGGAATCGGTATCGGTGAAGGTGCAGAGTCGTTCCAGGGCCGCTTCGATCTGTTCATCCACCTCCTGGGCGGCCAGGTTGATGAACCGCGAGGAGATATCCATGACCAGCGTTTCCATCCGGATCCGTTCCGCGACCAGTTCCTCCAGGTGATCCCGGTGCCGGCGCAGTTCCAGTTCGGCTCGTTTGGCGCCGGTAACGTCGATCAGGGCAAAGATCAGGCCGGTGACCCGGCCGGCATCGTCTTTTACCGGGCGCAGGGACCAATCCCAATAGGTGGTGCCCAGTTCCGGTCGGTCGGGATAGACAAAGGGCTTGGCATGGATGGTATAGGGCTCGCCGGTGTCGACCACCCGTTGGAAAATCGCCTGATTTTCCGGGTGGGGGTAGAGGGCGAAGTGATTCCGGCCGGGGAAAAAGTCGGGCGGATGGCCGCAGGCATCGGCATAGGCCTTGTTGACCCGGATGAAATTGAACTCGCGGTCCAGGAAGACCAGATTGAAATGGGTGGTGGCAAAGATAACCGCCAGCTGGTCATGGGTTTTCCGCAGTTCCTTTTCCACGGCATGGCGCTCGTCGATCTCCCTGCTCAGCGAGGCGTTGCTCTCCTGAAGCTTGCGGGTGGATGCTTCGAGCTCCGCTGTTCTTGAGGCCACCTTTTGTTCCAGGATATCGCGGTAGGCCAGGATGGCCTCTTCGGCAAGCTGCCGTTTCCGGATCTCCTCACGGAGGAAGGTGGTCCGCTCGCTTACCCTTTGCTCCAGCATCGCGTTCATCTTTTCCAGATCGCGCTGGAAGAGGAGATTGCCCAGGGCCTCGCCGGTCATCACTCCGATGATATGCAGGAGCCTGATTTCTCCCTCGGTCCAGATCCGTTCCTTTGAGCACTGGTGCATGCCGAAGAGCCAAGGCTTGCCGACCCGGGGATAGATTGCGGTGGCCAGCTGGGAGCGCACGCCGAACTGCTGCAGGGCCTCGGTGAGGGGGAGGCCGCCGCA
Source organism: Desulfobulbus sp. (assembly GCA_003604995.1). Classification (GTDB taxonomy): domain Bacteria; phylum Desulfobacterota; class Desulfobulbia; order Desulfobulbales; family Desulfobulbaceae; genus UBA10518. The sequence continues at coordinate 22,592 of QZJD01000010.1, forward strand.
TCCGAAGGCGACCGGCGCGTCACTGGCCAGGGCGGCCTGAAAGACCGCCGCGGAATCAGGCGCCATCGGAAAGGAGCGAAGTTGCCCGCTGGCGCCGGGAAAGCCCGGCGCGGTTCGTTCAATGGGGACCTGCCAGGTGTCGGTTGCAGGGTCGCAGGGAAACAGCAGCCAGGCCCGGTCGCAGTGGAAGACCGCAAGGATCTTGCCGCACAGGGTGGAGAGCAGCTGTTCGATATCCCGCTCTTTTTTAATAATATCGGCAAATTCTCTGATGGCGACGAGCGAATCAGGGTTGCCGGCCGGGCTGGTGGTGTCAGATGGCATTGCGGTGGCGAGGCTCTCCGGGCTTGCGGTGATGAGGAGCAGAAGTGCCGGCCGCGGTGGACAGTATCCTGTTCATATTTCGGAAGCAGTGCCGTTCTTGCCGCAGGCGTAGATCACCATCACCGGTTTATGGCAGTTGCGGATCACGCTGTTGGACAGGGAACCGAAAAAAATCCTGGCCAGGCCCTGGTGCCTGGTGGCGGTCATGACGATCAGGTCATGGTACTTTGCCTCGTTCAGGATGAACTCCAGGCGGGATTCCGTGGGCTCGGCCTTGTGACGGGTCTGGATATCGAAAAAGTTGTCTGCCAGCCATTCCTGCAGTTCCTGATCGTGCGTTGCGATTTCTTCCCAGGAGCAGTCTGAGTTCAGCAGATGGACAAAGGTGATCCTGGGAAGAGTGGCCATGGTCAGCGCCTCCAGCACAGGTTGCAGGAGAGCAAGTTCGGCGGGATCCAGAAACGGCACCAGGATGCGGTTGGCTTTGAATTCCCCGACAAAGCGGACGGCAATCAGCGGACAGCGGATGCCGGCCGCCACCTTGTCGATGATTCGGAGAAAGGCCCGCGGATTCCTTCTGAGCGGGTAGCCCAGGACCACCGCATGGGCATCGGCCCGGCTCGCCGCCGCAATGAGTCCGGCGGCCGGTGCGTCAAAGAGCAGTGCGGTGCGCAGGGGATAGCCGAGGTCGGCCGTTTCTTCCTTTTCGGGCAAAAATAGGGCTGTTTCAGCTGTTCCGGCATATTTCGCCTGCTCGGAGGGCGGAAGGACCCGGGCCGAGAGGGGCAGGCCGTGAAAATGATGGGCCAGGATGGTGGCGACCCTCGCCAATCCTCGGACCGTTGCAAAATGACTCGCGCCGAAGAGCACGGTGCCGTTGGGATTGGTGGACGGGTGCAGCTTGTCGCCATGCCAGGGGGGGAGCCGGATGGCTTCCGGCGGGCGAAACCGCGACCAAAAGCTCCAGCCGCCTGGGTTGTTCGGGAGCGGAGCCGGCTCCGGCACCTCGCATTCGCCGGCCTTGACCAGGGTAAATTTGGCAAAGACCGGCCCGGTCAGTTCGGCGAGGACTACGCCGGCGAGCACCACCGGAGTGATCACCGCCGACCAGGCGGTCAGAGCAGGGTCATTGCCGATCAAAAGCACCAGGCCGATGGCCACCCCGGCCTGCGGCACCAAGGCCAGGCCCATGTAGTTGCGGATGAGGGGTGAGGCCCCTGCCAGCATTCCTCCCAGCATGGTCCCGAAGTATTTACCGATGACCCTGCTCGTAAAATAGGTTGCGCCGATCCAGCCGGCGATTTTCAGCGCGCCCAGGTCCATATGGGCGCCGGCCAGGGTGAAAAACAGGACATAGATGGGAGGCTCAAAGGCATTAATCGCCCTGAACAGGCGGATGTCCCGTTCGGATCGGTTGATGATCGTGAAGCCCGCGGCCATTCCGGCCAGGAGGGGTGAAAGATGCAGGGCGCTGGTGATCTCTCCGCAGAGGAGCAGAAGGGCAAGGCCGCCGATGAGCATCTCGCCCCGGTTGTGCAGCTTGTTCAGAAAAAAATCAAGGAGCAGGCCGGTGATCATGCCGATGGCCAGGGAACCGAGGATTTCCGAGAGGGCCACGGCCAGTGCCCGGAGCAGGGAGGATGTCTCCGGGCCGATGAGCTGATGGGCGATGGAGAGGGCCAGGCCGAACATCATGATGGCGATGCCGTCGACAAAGGCCACCACGGCCATCAGGGTGGAGGTCAGGGTGCCCTTGGCGCAGGTTTCCCGCACCACATGCAGCAGGGTGGCCGGCGAGGTGGCGATGGCTACCGCGCCGAGCAGCAGGGCCAGGATGAGATGATAAAAAGAAGATTGCGCCGGCACGGTGACCAGGCCGGAGACGGCAAAGGTTCCGCCGGCGACGCACAGGAAGGTGCCAAAAGCCTGAACCGCGCTGATCCAGCCGACCGTCCGTCCGAACCCCAGCAGACGGCGGAGTTCGATGTGCTCGCCGATCCCGAAGGCGATGAGCATCAGGGCGATCTGGGTGAAATGTTCAAGCTGCCGGCCCAGGGTATCCATGTCGATTACCCCGGAAAAGGAGGGGCCAAGGACAAGGCCGGCGAGGATATAGCCGGTGACCGACGGAAAACGCAGCAGCCTGGCGAGCCAGCCCGCCAGCAGGCCGGCGGAAAGAAGGATCGCGATGCCCAGGGTGACTTCATTCATGCGGCAGGCCCGGTTTTATTCATCGGCCGCTCTTTCCCATCTTCGGCGCAGCCATTTTTCACCTTCAACGATCAGGGCCGACACGATGCCGGCGCAGGCGATATAGAACCAGGCCCGGCCGGAGATGGGGGCGCTCTTGAAAAACCGGTTCATGATCGGCAGATAGGTGTACAGGAGTTGGATGAGGAGCATCAGCGTCGCGCCGCCGAGGACCCAGAGATTGGAGAAAAAACCCAGGGCAAAGGGCGATTTGCTCAAGGAACGGCAGTTGAACAGATAGCAGAGTTCGATCACCACGAAGGTATTGACCGCAACGGTCCTTGCCTGTTCAACCGTAGAGCCCAGGGCAAGTTCGATGTTGAACAGAATGAAAGAGCTGATCAGAAGCAGGGTGCTGACCAAGGCGATCAGCATCAGCAGCCGGCGGTTCAGGATCGGAGCGTCGGGCCGGCGCGGCGGCCGGAGCATGATTCCCGGCTCCTTCGGCTCAAAGGCCAGCATCAGGCCGAGAAAGCCGGCGGTGGTCATGTTGATCCAGAGGATCTGCACCGGCAGAATGGGCAGAGTGATGCCGAGAAAGATTGCGGCGACGATGACCAGACCCTCGCCGACATTGGTGGGCAGGGTCCAGACGATGAACTTGATCAGGTTGTCAAAGACGCCCCGGCCTTCCTCCACCGCCGCCTTGATGGAGCTGAAATTGTCGTCGGTGAGCACCATGGCGGCGGCTTCCTTGGCGACCTCTGTTCCGCCGATGCCCATGGCCACGCCGATGTCCGCCCGCTTCAGGGCCGGGGCGTCGTTGACCCCGTCGCCGGTCATTGCCACCACATGTCCCCGGGCCTGCAGGGCTTTGACCAGACGGAGCTTCTGCTCCGGGGTGGTCCGGGCAAACACCGCGGTATCCTGGGCGGTTTTGAGCAGTTCCTCGTCGCTCTGCCGTTCCAGTTCACGGCCGGTGATCACGGTTATTTTTTCGTGCTCGGCGTCCGGGGTGTTGCGCAGGCCGATTTTTGCGGCAATGGCCTGGGCGGTCAGGGCATGGTCGCCGGTGATCATCTTCACCATGATTCCGGCCCGCTGACAGATCCGGACGGCGTCCGCCGCTTCCGCCCGAGGCGGATCCATCATGCCCTGCACGCCGAGAAAGATGAATCCGGTCAGCGGTTCCTCTTTCGCGATACGCTTGGTGCCGGCTGCAACTTTTTTCACGGCGAAGGCGAGCAGGCGCAGGCCGCCGCCCGCGAGGTCCGCCGCCTGCCGGTGGATTTTCTCGGGATCCAGGGGGACGGCGTTGCCGGATGCCGCCAGCTCGTGGTCGCAGGCGTCCAACAAGACCTCCAGGCTTCCCTTGAGATAGATCCGGTTGGTCTGATCTTCCGGATCGTGCGCCAGCACGGCCATGTACTGCTGCTGGGAGGCAAAGGGGATGGAGTCCAGCCGTTTGAGCCCCAGCTCATCGGCCGCCAGCGGCAGGCCGGCCTTGCCGGCAGCCACCAGCAACGCTCCTTCGGTGGGATCGCCCTGGACCTGCCATTGCTCCTCTTTTTGCACCAGCTGGCTGTCGTTGCAGATTATGCCCGCCCGCAGACATTCGGCCAGGGCCGTATGATCCGCCGGCGAGACCCGCGCGTCGTTTCGGGTCAGCGAGCCGTCCGTGGGATCATAGCCGACGCCGGTCACGGTGAAGACCTGCTCCCCGGCGACGACGGCCTGGACAGTCATCTTGTTCTCGGTCAGGGTCCCGGTCTTGTCCGAGCAGATCACCGTGGTGCTGCCCAGGGTCTCAACGGCGGGCAACTTGCGGATGATCGCCTTGCGCTGCGCCATCCGGGAAACACCGATGGCCAGGGTGATGGTCACCGCGGCCGGCAGACCCTCGGGGATGGCGCCCACCGCCAGGGCCACCGCAGCCATGAACATGTCGAACATTCCCATGCCCCGCACCAGGCCGACCACCACGGTCAGGGCCGCCAGGCCCAGGATCAGGTAGAGGAGCAGGTGGCTGAAGGCGGCGATCTTACGGGTCAGCGGGGTCTCCAGTTCACTGGCCGAAGCAATGAGCTGGGAGATGCGCCCGACCTCCGTGCGGTCACCGGTGGCGATGACAATCCCCTTCGCCTGGCCGTGGGTCACCAGGGTGGAGGCGTAGGCCATATTTTTGCGGCTGGCCAGTTCGGTGTCGGCATCGAGCTCGGCCACGCCCTTGTCCACCGGCACCGATTCGCCGGTGAGCGCGGATTCGTCGATCTGCAGGCTCTGCTCATGGAGGAGGCGCAGGTCCGCGGGCACTTTGTCGCCGGAGTCCAGGAAGACGATGTCGCCGGGCACCACCTCCGTCGAAGGCAGGCGCACTTTGCGGCCCTGGCGCAGGACCGTGGCCTCGCTGGTCATGGTGCGGGCCAGGGCGGCCAGGGCGTTCACCGCCTTGGATTCCTGGAGATAGCCGACAATGGCGTTGGCGAGCACCACACCGAAAATGACCGAGGAATCGATCCACTCGCCGAGCAGGGCGGTGATCGCCCCGGAGATGATGAGGATGTAGATCAGCGGCTGGTGAAACTGGCGGAGAAAGCGCATCAGGGCGCTTTCCCTCTTCTGGGTGGTGATGGCATTGGTGCCGTAGCGGGCAAGACGCTCGCCGGCATCCGCCTCGGCAAGGCCGTTCTCCGGATTGCTCTGCAAAAGTTCCAGGGTTCGTGCACTGGAAAGATGATGCCAGGGCTGCTCGGAATGGGGCATGCGGAAATCTCCTCAGGGTGAAAGGGGAAGGGCAGGTATTGTTGGAATCACAGCCGTGGATGTTCGGTATTTGAGTTTTGGCGAAGTGATCAGGATTGCCGTGCCATTATACCGGGCCGGGCGTGAAAAAAAAAGAGAACAGGATGAAAAAGAGCGGGGAGAGGAGGTCGGACGGTTCAGCCCGCCCTGGCAAACACAAAAAGGTTGCCTTTGATCCGGCGGTCTCCTTCCCGGCGGATAGCCGCCGGCGAGAAGCGTAGCTCGAGCCAGCCATGCTCTCCGGCCGTTTCCCGGACGTAGTCGGGATGATGGGCGTAGCGGCCGGTGGTCTGGATGATCCAGCCTGATGTTGCAGCCAGTTCCGTGGACACACAGAAGAACGCATCTTGCGTGGCCCGCCCTGCCGCGGCAGCGAACAGGGGGCGAAGGTCGCCGAGGTAGATCAGCACGTCGGTGGCGATGAACAGATCAAAAAGTTGGGAGGTGTGATGCAGAAAGGTGATGATTTCCTCATGGTGGAGGAGGTCATAGATTTGTTTTTCGCCGGCCCGTTCAATCATCCCCGCGGCAAGATCGACCCCGGACAGCAATCGGCAGACGGAGCGGAACGATCCACCGGCCAGCCCGGTCCCGCAACCCAGATCCAGGGCATGGTCCAGGTATCTCTTGTTTCGAGGCGCGGCGTCGAACAAGACCCGCATGTCAAGGTGGAGAGTGTATTCCAGATCCCGGGTGAGGTTCTCTTCAAAGGTGGCGCTGTAATGGTCGAAGAGGGAGCGGATGTATTCCCGGGGCGGGACCGCCACCGGGGTGCCGACGAGGACGGCATGCATGTACCGGGCGGAGGCATGGTCCGGATCCAGCCGCAGAATCTCGCCGTACGCCTCACGTGCCGCATCGTATTCGCCCAGCAGATGATGAAGGTAGGCCAGGTTGTTGAGAGCCGGGAGATGACCCGGGGTCAGGCCGGCGAGTTCCGCAAAGATGTCCCGGCCCTGTTCCAGCTCGCCCGCGTCCCGATAGCAGCAGCCCAGGTTGTAGCGGATGTCCGGATCGGCGGGAGCCAGGGTCAGGGCCTGCCGGTAGGCGACCTCCGCCTCGACGTATCGGTGGTCTTTTTTGCAGGCCAGGCCGAGATTGTACAGAATGTCCGGATCGGCGGGGCAGAGTATTGCGGCCTGCCGACAGGCGTTGATCGCGAGACCGAATTGGCCGTTTTCATAATACGCCAGCCCCAGATTGTAGTGGACCTCGGCAACCTCGGGCGTAAGGCCGGCGACCAGGGAATAGCTGCGGATGGCCTCCGGCAGCAATCCCTGCCGGTGCAGCCGGATGGCCTCCTGATAGAGGGTGTCAAGGTTCAATGCGTTTTTGTCTGCTGCCCATGAGGTTACTTTCGGCGCTCGGGGACGATTTCCTGTTTGAGCAGACAGCAGGAGATCCGGTGCCGGGGCCGGCCGTCGGCGAAATATTCGATGTTGTCCGGTTGCAGCAGCTTGTTCATCACGCAGCCTTCCGGGATGTCCAAGGTGAAAAGACGGTCTTCGTTCACCCCCTCCCTGCGCAGCAGCCGGTTGTCCCGGATCTCAAAGCTGTGCAGGGGATAATCCTCGCAGAGCGGGCACTGATAGACCCTGCCGTTGGGAAAGATGAAGTAGTTTTCCGCGACCCGGCCGGCGCAATGAAAAATCTCATCCTGCTCAAGAAACACCTTGGGAAAGGTCACATGCAGTCCCAGACGCGCCGCCTCCCTTGCCACCGGCGGCACGATGTGCAGCCAGCGGGCGGGGTCCACCTGCCAGCCGTGCCCCTGACCTTTTCCGGTGGCCGGCTTGCCGCGCAGGCCGATCACCTGGATGAAAAAGCGCCTGACCCCCAGATCGGCGAGCAGGGGGGGCATCCGGTGCAGGTGGTCGATGTTGCGGCTGGAGACGGTGTAAATGACGCTGGTGTTGAAGCCTCCGGCCACGGCCCGGTGTACGCCCGCGGTGCAGGTTTCGAACACTCCTTCCCCGCGCAGCGGATCATTGACTGCCGCGTCCGGTCCGTCCAGACTGAAGCTCAGATAGTCAAGTTCCGCCGGGGTGACCCGTGCCAGCAGGTTGTGGAAAAGATAGCCGTTGGAATCCACGGTGACCGCGTAGCGGAGGGATTTGGCCGCGCGAATGATCTCGGCCAGGTCGGGGTGCAGGGTGGGTTCGCCGCCGAGCAGTACCAGGTTGGACTCCTTTTCCGGCCGGGCGAAGAGGCGCAGCCAGGCGATGGCCGTTTCCCTGGGCAGGGTGGCGGTGCCGTGCTGGGCAGGATTGATGTAGCAGTGGCGGCAAGAGAGGTTGCAGGCGGTGAGCAGGTGCAGGAAGACGTTGCGCTCCCCTTCCTTGAAGCCCACTGTCCGGGCGGTCAGATCGCGGTCGCTCACGGCGCGATTTCCTGGGCCAGGGTGTAGCGGGCGAGCGAACTGTCCTCCCAGTAGCTGTAGCGACGGAAAAATTCCTGGAACAGAGCAAGGCTTTCCGCGCGCAGGACGCCGGGAGTAAGCTCCACCCGCATCCCGGTATAGAGTTCGGGCAGTTGCGAAAGCGCAAGCGAGGTACCGCCGCCCATCACGTCCTCATAGGCCCAGACGAAGCGGCGGATGCCGGAGAGGAGCAGGGTGGCAAAGCACATTAGGCAGGGCTCCATGGTCGAGTAGACGGTGATTTGTCGGCAGTCATAGCCGGGCTTGGCCTGGAGCAGCGAACGCAGGGCAAGGATTTCCGCATGGTCGAGTTCGTTGGCGGCAGCGCCGGCGCTGTTGCGCCGGCCGGCGCTCGCCAGCACCCTGTCTCCTTCAACCAGGACGCAGCCCACCGGGAATTCGCCGGAGGCCAGGGCGGCGGCAGCCTCGGTCAGGGCCTGCCGCATGAAATGCCGGTGTTGTTCCATCAATCAATTCCATCCATGCAAACCATGATACCCTCGCAAAAAACACAACACCGCCAGCCCGGTCAGCTTATGGATATACCACGGTCAGGGCGCAGTGTCAAAAAAGAGGGGGCGAAGCAGGGCCCGGAGCACTTTTGCGCCGGGCAATGTTCGCGATCCGACGGAGCGGGACATCCCATGAAACTGTTGTCATGTCCGATGAACGCTGTATATTGGAGGACGAGAGGATGGTAATACACCAGTGAGGTGTCCGGCATGACGCAAAAAGACCCTGGCCGTATTGTTCGCATTGCCCGGGAACCCATCGAACTGTATCAGCTGCTCAAGCTCGCGGAACTTGCGGCCAGCGGCGGCGAGGCTAAATTTGCCATCGCCCGGGGGCAGGTGCGGGTCAATGGGCTTGTGGAAACCCGGAAACGGAACAAAATTCGGAGCGGCGATCTGGTGGAATTCGCAGGTGAGAGACTTCAGGTCGCCGGCCCGGAGGCTGGAGTCGAGGTGAAACCGTAAATATATTGAGGAGGTTATTGTGATGAAGATTGCCGTGTTGCTGGCCATGGCCCTGTTGCCGACGATGGCCATCGCCCAGGCCCCCGGAATGATGGGGCAGGCGGAAATGGAGAACTACATGCAGGTGATGCAGGAAATGCAGGCCTGCATGGAGAAGGTGGACCGCGCCGAAATGGCGGCCTTTGAAAAACGTTCCGAGGAGTTCGATGCCGAAATCGACCGGCTCTGCGCCGAGGGCAAACGTGACGAGGCTCAGAAAAAGGCCATGGCGTACGGCAAGGAGCTTGCCGACAATCCGGCGGTGCAGCAGATGAAAAAGTGCAGCGAAAAAGCGGTCAGCATGATGCCGAAAGGGGAGCAGTCATTCATGGAGGACTTTGATTTCACGAGCCACCATGTCTGCGACGAGTTTGAGGAGGAATAGGGTTACAGTTCGTAGAGCGTTTCGTCACGAAGCGTTGGCTTTTTGCCGCCGCGCCCTTTTTTCCTGAGTTCCGCGAGGGAAAAGGGGGCATCGCCTTCCAGCAGGTCGCCCATGTCCTGCTCCACTGCCTCAGGGTTCTCGCCCGCCTCCAGGCGGGCCAGGGCTTCCTCCATGTGGTCCCCCAGGGAAAGCCCGGTCTTTTCCGAGAATTTGCGCATGAGGTTGGCCATTTGCCGGGGATCGTCCTCATTGATATTTTCCGCCTCCCGCATCAGTCCGGCCATGGCCTGCTCCATTTTAGCCTCGTCCATGCCCGCCAGCGGGTCGTCGTCGCCGCTCTCCTTCGCCTTGCCGATGGTGGCGAAGGTCGAAGGGATCCGCTGGATCTTTTCGCGGCCGCAGCGGGGGCAGTCCGGCCGCTTCTCCGTATTGATCCGCGCGGAAAAGAAGTTGAAGATCGTGTTGCAGTCCTGGCAGAAGAATTCGTAGATGGGCATTTTTTAGGGGTTTAGGATTTTAGGATTTTAGGGGTTTAGGGGATTAGGGGCTTAGGGGTTTAGGGGATTAGGGGCTTAGGGGTTTAGGGGATTAGGGATATAGGGGCTGTAAATTGAAAGGTTTTGCATTCGATGCATTATGTTTTTCTCTTTGATCGAAGAAGGGCGCTCAAAACCTTTTCTGTTTCAATGAGTTTTGCTTCGCAACCAGATGAATTATCATCAATTAAATACCCCAGGCGTCGAGACAGGTCAAATTGATAATGCAGTTCTTTCAATGAACCCAAGGCTATTTCGAGGAAGCGAATATACTCGGTCTGGCTTTTTCGCGCACATCCTTCGACAATATTTGAGGGGATCGAAACCGCCGCTCTTCTCATTTGCGAAACCAATCCGTATTTTTCCTCTTCAGAAAATCGCCTGGTAGCCTGATATATCAGAAGAACTACTTCGTCAGCCAAGCCGAATGCCTTGAGTCGGGTATGATCACGCACAGAACTGCTCCCCTAACCCCCTAACCCCCTAACCCCCTAACCCCCTAACCCCCTAAACTCCTAAACCCCTAAACTCCTAAACCCCTAAACACCTAAACCCCTAAACTCCTAAACCCCTAAACTCCTAAAATCCAATCAACATCCTCCTCGGCAACCTGATCGGTGATGGTCACCTTGCCGATCTCGGTGGGCAGGACGAAAAAGACCCGGCCGGCCACTGTTTTCTTGTCCGTCTGGAGATAGTCCTTGATACGCTGGCGATCCAGGTCGGGGGGGATGGTGTCCGGCATGCCGAAGTCGCGGAGCAGCTGCTTGAGCCGTTCCGCCGCGGCCGCGGGGAAATGCCCGGTGCGGACGGCAAGATCAGCGACCGCGGCCATGCCCATCGCCACGGCCAGACCGTGGATCAGCGTGAAATCCGAGGCGGCCTCGATGGCGTGGCCGATGGTATGGCCGAAATTGAGGATGCGCCGCAGGTCGCCCTCCCGTTCATCACGGGTCACGACCCAGGCCTTGATCTCGCAGCAGCGGGCGATCATGCCGGGAATGATATCTTCATCGAGTTCCAGGATCGGCCCTCGCTTTTTTTCCAGAAAACGGAAAAAGTCGGCGTCACCGATCACGCCGTACTTGATTACCTCGGCGAGCCCGCCCAGCAATTCCTGGCGAGGCAGGGTCTGCAACACCTCGGTGTCGATATATACGGCTCGCGGCTGATAGAAGGTGCCCACCAGGTTTTTCCCCTCGGGGATGTCTACGCCGGTCTTGCCTCCCACGGAGCTGTCCACCTGCGCCAGCAGGGTGGTCGGCACCTGGACAAAGGGGATCCCCCGCATGTACACCGAGGCCAGAAAACCGGTCAGGTCGCCGGTCACCCCGCCGCCCAGGGCAATGAGGCCGTCCTTGCGGTCAAAACCCGCCCGGGCCAGTTCGCTGGCCAGTGCGGCCAGGGTCCGCAGGTTTTTGCTTTCTTCGCCGCGCGGGAAGGTGATCAGCTCGGATTTGAGCCCGGCCGAGGTCAGCCCGTTCTGCAGCCGGTCGCCGTAGAGATCGGCCACATGATCGTCGCTGATCACCGCGTACCGTTTCGCGATCTTTTTCTGCCGGAGGTCTTCACCGATCCGGGCAAGCTGGCCCTTTTCTATGCGGATGGGATAGCTCCGCTCCCCCAGCCCGACCTGAACCACTTTGTGTGCTTTCTGTTTGCTCATGGCGCTCCATAGTCAATAAAAAAGGGAGGTGCCCCGCCAGCGGAGCATCTCCCTTGAACCGTACACTCAGAAGAACTGAGCTTACATCTTGGTCGCCGCTGCGTGGCTCTGCATCTTGATCTCAACCTTTTCGGTGAGACCCTCGTAGTACGCACGCAGGATGGTCAGGACTTCCTCGCGGCCGAAGTGATCCGGAACCTCGGCGCCTTCTGACAGTGCCTTGCGGAGCTTGGTGCCGGACAGAACGACGCGGCTTTCCTTCTTGTGCGGGCAGGTGCGCAGCGATGCCATGCCGTCGCACTCGAAGCAGTAGAAGGTCCAGTCGATCTTCATCGGCTTGCAGAGCAGGTCTTTGCTGGAGTCGCCGGTTACCGGGATGCGGTCGAAAATTTCCTGGGCCTCGAACAGACCGTAGAAGTCGCCGACGCCGGCATGGTCGCGGCCGATCAGCATGTTGTTCACGCCGTAGTTCTGGCGGAAGGTCGCATGGAGCAGTGCCTCACGGGGACCGGCGTAGCGCATGTCGAGCGGGTAGCCGGCCTGGACCACGTGATCCTTGACAAAGTATTTTTCCACCAGAGTGTCGATGCACTTCACGCGGACATCTGCCGGGATATCGCCTTTTTTCAGGTTGCCGATCAGGGAGTGGATCAGCACGCCGTCGCACACCTCGATGGCGATCTTGGCCAGGAACTCGTGGGAGCGGTGCATGGGGTTACGCAGCTGCAGGGCGGCGACGTTGGCCCAGCCGCGGTCGTCGAACATGCGGCGGACCTGCGCCGGACGCAGATAAACGCCGGAATACTCTTTCGGATACTCACCCTCGGAAACCACCTTTACCCGGCCGGCGAGGTTAAATTCCTTCTGGGCCATGACCATCTTGACGCCGGGGTGATCTTCCATGGCGATCTTCCAGAACTTGTCATCGGCGGACTCTTCGCCTTTGCCCTTGAAGACCTTCTCGCATTCCCACTTCTTGTCGGCCTCGGTCATCTCATATTTTTCGGCGATCTTCATGGTGGCGTAAATCTCGCCCTTGTTCACCAGAGCGATCTCATCACCGACCTTGATGGAATCGGCATCGGCCTTGGTCACATCCAGGGTGATCGGAACGGGCCAGAAGGTGCCGTCGGCCATCTGGAAATTCTCGCAGACGCCCTTCCAGTCAGCCCTGGTCATGAAGCCGTCCAGCGGTGAGAAGCCGCCGATGCCCATCATGATCAGGTCGCCCTTGGCGCGGTCGCTGACATTGATCTGCTTCAGGGTTTTCGCCCTTGCCAATTCCGCTTCACGCTCTGATCCGGCGAGCAAGGCACATACGAGACCTCTTCCACCATGCGGTGGTACCAGCTTTGAAAACATAATTTCCTCTCTTTGTTAAATTACCGATAAAAAACGACCGACCCGTTATAGTCATCTGCTCATGAAATTTACGCCATGAACAGTTGGAGCAACCATCGGGAAATGAATCGTTATTCAGAAAGACACTGATATATATAGAGCCGTGACCGGAGATGTCAAGGAAAAATTAATCGAGAGTTGTCAGCTGTCTGTCGTCAGTGGTCTGTCTTTATGCGGTTTACGTGAACGTGAGGGGACTGATTTTATTTTTCCTATTTATGCCGGGGACAGAATGATTTTCGCCAAAAATAACGCGAAAAAAATTCAGTCCCCTGAGGCTGGCGGAAAAATTCAATCTGTCCCAGGTTATATGAAGCGCGGCGATAGTCAGGCGGGCGGTCTGAAAAAACGGAGACGCAAGGCATTGCTGACCACGGAGACCGAGGAAAGGGCCATGGCCGCACCGGCGAGCATCGGGTTCAGGGCCGGTCCGCCGAACAGGGTAAGGAGGCCGGCGGCCACCGGGATGCCGATGACGTTGTAGATAAAGGCCCAGAACAGGTTCTGGCGGATATTGCGCATGGTGGCCCGGCTGAGACCGATGGCGGCGACCACCCCGTCCAGGTTGCCGCGCATGATCACGATGTCCCCGGATTCGATGGCCACGTCGATGCCCGTGCCCATAGCGATGCCCACATCGGCCTGGGCCAGGGCCGGGGCGTCGTTGATTCCGTCGCCGACCATGGCCACCCGCAGGTTTTTTTCCTGCAGTTCCTTGATCCGGGCGGATTTTTCGCCGGGCAGCACCCGGGCGATAACCTCGCTGACCCCGGCCTGATCGGCAATGGCCCGGGCGGTCCGCTCATTGTCGCCGGTAAGCATGAGCACCTGGACGCCGAGCGCTTGCAGCCGCCGGACCGTGGCCGGGGTCTCCTCCTTGATCCGGTCGGCCACCCCGAGCAGGGCGGCCAGTCCTCCGTCCACGGCCAGAAAGAGCACTGTCCGGCCACCGGCGGCCAGGCGGTCCGCCTCCTGCTCCTGGAGCGGGCTCAGGGTAATCCCTGCCTGTTCCGCAATATGCTCGCGGTTGCCCATAAGCAGTTGGTGACCATCGACGACGGCGCTGATCCCCCGGCCCGGCAGGGCCTCAAAGGCCGTGGCCTTGGGAAGAGCGAGGTTTTTCTCACGGGCGGCCCGGACGATGGCCTCGGCCAGCGGATGTTCGGACAGGCTTTCCGCGGCGGCGACCAAAGCCAGCAGCTCATTTTCGGCAAACTGCCCTTCCGCGGGCAGAAGATCGGTGAGTTCCGGCCGGCCATGGGTCAGGGTGCCGGTCTTGTCGAAGACCACCACGTCAAGCTTTTCGGCCATTTCCAGGGCAGTGCCGCTTTTGATCAGCACCCCCAGCTGAGCGCCGCGGCCGGTGCCGACCATGATCGCGGTGGGGGTGGCCAGGCCCAGGGCGCAGGGACAGGCGATGACCAGCACCGCGATGAAGAAGCGCAGGGCCTGGGTAAAGGGCGCGTCGCCGGCAACATACCAGAGCAGGCCGGTGACCACCGCCAGGACCATGACCGCCGGCACGAAATAGAGGCTGATCCGGTCGGCCAGGCCGGCGATGGGCGCTTTGGAGCCCTGGGCCTGCTGGACCATGCGGATGATCCGCGCGAGCATCGTGTCCTGGCCCACGTGTACGGCGCGGATGGTCAGTACCCCGTTCTTGTTCAGAGTGCCGCCGGTGACCCGGTCGCCGGGCCTCTTGCTCACCGGCAGGCTCTCGCCGGTGAGCATGGACTCGTCCACGCTGGACCGGCCGTCGACGATCTCCGCGTCGATGGGCAGCCGCTCGCCCGGCTTGACCAGGAGGAGGTCGCCTGCCTCCACCTCGTCCACCGGGATGGTCTGCTGTTCACCGTCCACCAACAGGGTCGCCTGGTCCGGGGCCAGTTGCATGAGCTGGCGGATGGCGTCCGAGGTGTGCGACTTGGAGCGGGTCTCCAGGTACTTGCCCAGGGAGACCAGGGCGATCAGCACCCCGGCCGATTCAAAGTAGAGGTCCATGGCCCGGGCCATGGGGTCGATGCCCAGCCATATCTCCACCAGGTTCCAGCAGGAATAGATCACCGCCGCGCCGGTGCCCACCGCAATGAGCGAATCCATGTTCGGGACGCGGCGCAGGAGCGCGGGGATGCCGATCAGGTAGAAGCTTCTGCCCAGCCAAAGGATGGGCAGGACCAGAACGAACTGGGCAAGGGCATAGGCCAGGGGGCTGTGGTGCGGGGACAGGGCGCGGGGCAGGGGCAGGCCAACCATGTCGCCCATGGACAGCGTCAAAAGCGGCACAGCCAGCAGCAGCATGGCGATGAGTCGCCGCTTCATCGCCCGCAACCGGGCGGTGGTCTCTTCCTGTTTCCGGGCGAAATGGCTGTCTGCGCTCGTGAGCGGGGTGGCGGTGAACCCAAGCCGGGCAATGGCCTCGCGGATGGCCCGGCGGCTGATCTGCTTCGGGTCGATGACAAAGACGGCGGTCTCCGCGGCCAGGTTGACCTCGGCCCGGCGCACCCCGGCCATGCCGCCCACGACCTTTTCGATCCGGCTGGAGCAGGAGGCGCAGTGCATGCCGGCAATGGCCATCTCCAGGGTCAGCTCGGGCCGCTCTTCCTCCACCTCCATGGTAAAGCCCAGTTCACTGATCCGGGCCGCGACATCCGCCGGCTGCACCAGATCGGGGTCCCAGCTGAGGTCCATGCTCTCGGTGGCCAGATTGACGCTTGCCCCGGCCACGCCCTCCATCATCCCCACCACCTTTTCGATCCGGGCGGCGCAGGCGGCGCAGTGCATGCCCCGGATGGGAAACTGGCGGTGCTCAGCGGAAAGCGAGGTCATTGGTTGGGCTCCTTTCTTTTTTCTCCGGTCAAGATGGACCCGGAGCGAGATAATGTCGGTTGCGGGCAATCTCCTGTACGAACCGCGGACCCTTCGTCCATTTCCTTACCGGATTGTGAAAGGCCTCCCGGCCTGCGGAGAGGAATATCTGTTTCATACAAAATAAATAAGGCTGCTCCGGTTCTTGCGCAAGAACCGGAGCAGCCGTTGACAACGTTCACTGTTTGTCGGGATCCGCTTTTAATCCCGTATATACTCCTTCCAGCGGG
>QZJD01000033.1 GCA_003604995.1 Desulfobulbus sp.
TCCGCCAACCTCAGGGGACTGAATTATTTTCGCGTAGTTTTCAGCGAAAATCATTCTGTCCCCGGCAGCCAAAGGAAAAATTAAATCAGTCCCCTCACGATTTCGCAACACCCGTTACCCCGTGCTGAGGATTAGGGGTAATCAGAAATAATAATGCAAGATCAGTACCAATAAATAACAATTATCATTCCATAAAAAAGAAAGCAAGCCGAGATATCCCCCGCGCGCTTAACCGCCCGGCAATGATGGAAAATCGACAAGGAAAGATCTGGTTATCCCTCTTGCGGGTGCCATGAAGTCATGTTCTGAAGGCATGACGAATAGGAAAAGGCAACACCGTGTCAACCGTGTCGGCCGAGCAACAAGGGCGGAGCCGAGGTCAGCCCCCTCGCTATCTAGTTGAATCTCATCTGTTAATGCTCAATGTGATGCGTCATGGCGATGCTAACCCCGGGAAGGCAACAACATGTTAAGTCCCATGTTAGCATTTCGGGCAACTCAGTATCGGGCCGGGGGCCAGGAAGTTTTCGCTTCCGATGACGATCTCGCAAAAGCGGAGCCGACCGGAACGCCCGGCGCACATGCTGGGCGACGGCATTTCGTAAAGGTGAAGTGCCGGGCGGCGACAACCCTGGTACCGACCGGATCCGCTTCATTCTGGGCGAAACATCATCTTGGCGGCGCTGGCCGGTTGCAGGTAGCGGGCGGCAAAGTTCGATATCTCCGGAGCGGAAATCGAGGCGAAATCACCCTCTATGGTCAGCGGCCAGCCGAGCTGTTCCGGATGCCGGCTGGCAAGGGCCAGGACGGATTCCAGCCAGTAGCGATTGGTCTTCATCATGTCCTTGATCGAGGTGAGGGACGGCTCCAGGGAGCGGTTGAGCTCTTCTTCCGTCACCCCGTGTTCCGCCAGTTCCGCGGCTACCGCCAGGACACGCCCCGCAAGCTCATCGGCCCGAGCCGGGTCTACGGTGACCATGGCCCTGAGCACGCCGTAGCCCGGGGCCACTCTGCTCGGCAGGCTGACGACGCTGGGCGAGTAAGCGGCTCCCATTCTCTCCCTGATTTCCAGACGCAACCGGTCATCAAGCACCGCGGAGAGAATGTTGAGCCGTCTGGTCCTGCCGATGTCCCAAAAGTCATCGGTGGGCCAGGCCAGGACCAGCAGAGCCTTGTCGATGGCTGTCGGCACCGATGCCTCCAGCCGCTGCCCCCTCGGGAATACCAGGACTTCCGGAGGGTGGTCTGGCGCGGGAGTCCTCTCCAGGCTTGCCAGATACCTGGCGGCAAGGGGGACCACTTCTTCGGGATCAATGTCGCCGACCACGGAGATCTCAAGCGTTCCTTGGCTCAAGAGGGGTCCCAGCCACTCCTGAACGTCGGCAAGACGCAGACGCATGAATTCCTCGCGCGGCGGAATACCGTACCTGACGTTCCCTCCCGCCAGAAATCGCTCTCCCTGGAGTTGCAGCGCGCCTTCAACGGAATTTTCCATCTGATCGTACATCTGCGCAAAGCGCTCGCGGCTGAGCTGAAAGGCCTCTTCCCGAAAAGCAGGGTCGCGCAGCTGGGTCATGATCAGCTGAAAAAGAAGCTCCAGTTCACCGGCAAGCCCTGAACCATTCAAGGAAAAACTCTCCTGTCCGACCCGGAATGAAACTCTGGCGGTCGTTCCGGCCAACGCCTCTTCAAGCTCCGCGCCGGTCAGTCCGCCGAGCCCGCTTTCCCTCAGCACGGCTTCGGCCAGCATGCCCAACCCCGGGATGGTCTCCGCCTTACGCCCCTGGCCGAAGTGAACGGATACCATCACCTGATTGGGCTGAAAGTTCGTGGGCTTCATGTTCAAGACGGCGCCGCGCTCAAAAGTAACCAGCTCCACCCCTGTATCGTCCCGCAGTGCACGCGTCGCAACCCCAGCAGTCTGATCAGGCGCAGGGAGGTAGGGGAAGGCGAGACTGTCGCCATTCTCCCAGGTGGGCACCTCCTGCAGCTGGCTTTCCCTGTACACCGCCAAAATCGCATCTTCAGCCCGGCCCTCCTCGGCGACCATTGCCGTACCGGCGACCACGATCTCCCTCCCCGCCGGAGCCCACAGGGAACGAAACAGATCGTTCGCTTCCCCCAGGTCCAGACTCGAAACCACCGGGCCGAACAGCTCAAGCTCCTGTTCAGGGGAGAGAAATACCTCGTTGCGGTTCAGCTTGCCGATGATCTGGTCAGCCAGCTTGCGACTGTCACGGCTCCCTGCGGTCTGGACGTTTTTTTCCAGCTCGGCCATGATTTCCTTTTTCGTCCGCAACAGCTCACGTTCGGTAAAACCGGCTTGCAGGGCCTGCCGCAGGGTAGTGTTGAGCAGGGAGAGGGCAGGCTGCCACTTATCGGACTCCGTGGTTGCACTCAACGAAGCATAGCCGAACCGGCCAAGAATAATCCCGGCATACGCATCGGCCTTGGTCAGGGGACTGCCGGTTTGCCGGACCAGACGCTTCAAGCGGTTATTCAGCAGGGATATGACCACATACCTTTTCGCCTCTTCGACCTGCCAGGCAAAGGAATCGTTCCGGGGAGAGGTATTCCATCGTGCGCTGAGCGTGACTTCCGTCTTGCCGAGTTCAGGTTCGTGGATATAAAGAACCTTTGTCGCCTCTTCGTCGACCTCCCCGTAATCAAAGCAAAGGGGCTGTACCGGCGGGGCGGTAAGGGAGGCGAACCGTTGCGCAAGCATTTGTTCGGCCTGGTGGACATCGATTGCCCCAACGATGACCAGAATCATATTTTCCGGCCGATACCACGCATCGTAGAACGAGCGCAGCATAGGGGCGTCCGCTTTGGTCAACGCCTCCTCGGTACCGATGGGCAGGCGCTCCGCCACCCTCGTGCCGGCAAATGATGAACGCATCCGCTGCTCGTAGAGCCGGTACCCTGCGGAATCCCGTGTTCTTTTTTCCGCCAGGATGATCCCTCGTTCCCGTTCCACCTCTTCCTCAAGGAGCAATGCACCCCGGGCATAATCCGCCATGACCAGCAGCCCCCTTTCCAGGACTTCGGGACTACCGTCCGGCAGCAGGAGCCGGTAGACCGTCTCGTCCAAGGAAGTGTGGGCATTGGTATCCGCCCCGAACTGCATGCCGATGGACTGGAAATACTCCACGAGGGTTCCCGGCGGAAAGTGGGTGGTGCCGTTGAAGAGCATGTGCTCCAGAAAATGGGCGTAACCCCGCTGCTCATCGGTCTCATGGAGGGAGCCGGCCTGAATGTTCAGATACAGACCGACCCGATCTTCAGGCTCATGGTTCTCCTTGATCACATAGCGAAAACCATTGGGAAGGACGCCGAAGCGCAGGGACGGGTCCGGCTGAAGATCACTGCGGTCATGCGGCCATCCCCGTGATATGCAGGTCTGCTCATCGTTCAGGGATACGGACGGTTGCAAGGGAGAGGCGCAACCGGCAAGAACCAGGAGAGCCAGGGCGGTAACGGTGAAACGATGCGCTGTCGGCAAGAGTGGTTTCATTCTTTTGCTCTTTTCTGTATAAAGGATGGAAGGTATGTCTTCCGTTTCCAGCAGACTATAAGAACCCTGTCCGGGAGTGGCAACATGAAGATACGAGGGAAAACCGCCCTGGTGGCGGGAGGGACCAGAGGGATCGGCCTGGCCGTTGCCAGAAAGCTGGCCGCCTGCGGAGCGCGTCTGATCATCCCCTGGTTTGACTGGCCTGAGGATGCGCGCCTGGTTGCCGAGGAATTCAGCCGCCGCTCGCCGGAACATCTCCTGGTCCGCACCGATCTCCGCGACCCGGAGGCCGTGGCCCATCTTCTGCAAAGCGTGCACGGTTCGAGCGGTTGCCTCCATATTCTGATCAACAATGTCGAACGCGGCGGCATGCCTGTAATCCACGGCCCTTACGACCGGGAGATCAACCGGGAGCAGTGGCAGTTGGAACTGGACACCACCCTGCTCGCCAAACGCCTCCTTTTTGAAGCGGCCCTTCCCTTTCTGCGTAAGGCCGATCAGGCCACGGTCATAAATATTTCCTCCATTGCCGGGCTGGTCGGCCGGTCCGGTCCGGCGGGACTGGTGTTCAGCGACGGGTATGCCGCAGCCAACCGGGCGGTGTCCTCCCTCACCGAAACCTGGGCAAGAATCGGGGCGCCGACGATCACGGTTAACGAGCTGATGCTCGGCCTGTTTGATTCCCGCCACGGCAAGGGAACCAGGGGCTGGCAAACCCTCAGCCCGGAGGAGAAGAAACGGTTGCTGAACCACACCCTCATCGGCAGGACCGGCAGGCCTGCCGAGGCTGCCCGAGCGGTCCTTTTTCTGATCAGAGAAGCGGACTATATGACCGGAACCGTACTCCGTCTGGACGGAGGATATGCACTGGCCGGGGACAGCGTTCCGCCAATGCCCGAGGGGGTACTCGAAAAGCAGGCAAGTTTAAAAGAATAAGGGGGAAAGAGCGTTTCGCTACGCCAGCGGAACCCGGGGGAAACGTTCGGACAAGGTTCGCAAAATACCAATTCAGGCGCAACAGGATGCCGGGAATTTTGAGAACTTCGCAAGAAGCAAAAAGAGCGAGCAACAAGTCTGAGATTTCAAGCTTGCAAGGCAAGCCGGCCCAGGATCCGTTTTTTTGCGAAACCTCTACTACGAGCGGTTCCCGGTCAGTCCAGTATCCAGTCCGGCAAATGATGGAGGATATAATCGCTGACCATCTCCTTCTCATTCTCCTTGCTGACCGGACCGACCGCAGCCATCACCTCGTCGAAATCAAACCAGCAGAGTTCAACGTCCTTTTGGTCATACACGGTCAGGATACGGTGGTTCGGCTGTTCTATATCCTCCTCTTCCTGAATGGCGGACACTATTTTGACCGCTTCTTCATAGGGGAGGTAACGGATTTCTTCGTCGTCGGTACTCATTACGGTATGGTATTTTGAGCAATGAAAGGGCGGATAATAAACCGGGCCGCCCGATGTTACGGTGCAATGCGTAAAATCGTCAGGCCGGTTTCACCACCGCGCCGGAACGAATGCAACGGGTGCAGGCATTGATCCGCACCGTACCGCCGCTGGCATTGACCGTCCGCACGCTCTGCAGGTTGGGCAGCCAACGGCGACGGGTCTTGTTGTTGGCATGACTGACATTGTTCCCGGTCATGGGTCCTTTTCCACAGATATCACAAACACGAGCCATGGGTATCTCTCCCTGAGTATAATAAGTTATTTTGGGTAAATTTTTTTAAATAACGCGATTGAGTAAAAAATACAAGTCTTTTTTCCCTCACCTTCTATTCCGCTCAATCGGCCGCAAACAGCCAAAAGAACCTCCCGCTCTTTCCCCCTTGGCCAATGGTACAAGAATGATTATTAATAACCATTAACAATAACAAAATCGTTTCCTGTTGACAGGAACGGTCCCACATGGTAGCAAAATTCCTCCGACTCCGCAATCAATGGTCCACATCCGACTAATCACTTCTACTGCACGCATTCACTATGGCTGAAAAGAAAAAAAATCCGGTATGGGAAATCTTTGCCTCGGTACGCCTCGCCTTGTTTCTGCTCTTCACCCTGGCGGCGACCTCGATCATCGGCACGATCATCCCGCAGAACGAGGCTCCCGGCTTCTATATTGAGCGCTACGGCGCGAACCTGGCCAGGTTCATGCAGACCATGGACGTGCCGGACATGTACAACTCCTGGTGGTTCATGATCCTGCTGACCCTGTTCAGCCTGAACCTCATCGTTTGCAGCCTCGAACGCATTCCCAACGCCTGGCGCCTGGTGACCATGGACAACCTGGCCACCGATCCGGAACGGTTGAAAAAGATGAGCCTGAAGCAGAGCATCACCCTGGACGCGACAAGAGCGGATGCGGTCACCAGGACCACAGGCCACCTGGCGAGTAAAGGGTGGAAAGCGACGCAGCGCGGCCTTGACGGCGCCACCCTCCTTTTTGCTCAAAAAGGCGCGTGGACCAGATTCGGCGTCTACATTGTTCACTCCAGCATCCTGATCATCCTCATCGGCGCGATCATCGGCTCCCCGAGGGTCGCCAAGGACATCCTCAAAAACCCCTTGTATGCCTTCAAGGGAAGCGTCAATATCCCGGAAACGCAACAGACCGACGTCATATTCTCCTTCCTGGAGGGAGTGGGACAGCTGCCGCTCGGCTTCACCGTCCGCTGCGATTTTTTCAACATTGAATACTATCCCAACGGCATGCCCAAGGAATATCTGTCCAAACTCTCCGTCATTGAAAACGGCGAGGTGGTCCGACAGGTGGAGATAGAGGTCAACGAACCCCTGATCCACCGGGGCATCACCTTTTACCAGTCCAGTTATCAGCCGTACCGGGATTTCATCCTCAGCGTCAAGAACAATGAAACAGGCGCCGGCAAGACGGAAATCGTTCCAGCCGCGACCCAGATCACCTGGAAGGAAGGCGGCGCCCGTTTCGGGATCATCAACATGGAAACCCGGGGCGAGGTGGTCAACCGGTTCAAGATCTGGTTCACCGACGACCAGGGCGAACCGTCCAAGTTCTGGCTGGAACCGGGTCGCGAAGCGATCATCGAACGCCCCTCCGGCAACTATACCCTCTCCGCTAAACAGCTCTACGCCACTGGCCTGCAGGTGGCCAAGGATCCGGGTGTGTGGTGGGTCTACACCGGCTGCGGTCTGATGCTTCTCGGCCTGCTGGTGGCTTTTTTCATGTCCCACCGCAAGGTGTGGGCGCTGGTCAGCGAAGAACAGGGCAAGGTGACCGTCCTTTTTGCTGGCAACGCCAATAAGAATAAGTTAGGTTTTGAAAAGACCTTTGCCGAACTGGCCGAAAGCCTGAAATGACCAGTTGTCCCCGAGTCGTCCGCCATGCATAACCCATTCACCAACCAGCAAAGGAAACTATGAACAGCTCACAACTTTTCGGTTTAACCACCCTTGCCTATCTGTTGTCGTCGGCCGTCTACATTGCCCTCTTTGTCTTCAAAAACAAAAAAATCGGTGGGGCCGGCACCGCGCTGGCCATTGCCGGCGTTCTGGCGCAGACCGTGGCCATGGGTCTTCGCTGGAAGGAATCCTATGACTTGGGCATCGGCCATGCGCCCCTGACCAACATGTACGAGTCGCTGGTCTTCTTCTCCTGGTGTACGGCTCTTTTCTATCTGTTCATGGAGTTCAAGTTCAAGAACCGGGTGATCGGCGCCTTTGTCATGCCCTTTGCCTTTGTCTCCATGGCCTATGCCTCGTTTGCCAAGGGCATGAATCAGGAAATCAGCCCCCTTATTCCCGCCTTGCAGTCCAACTGGCTCATCGCCCATGTCGTCACCTGCTTCATCGGCTACGGCGCTTTTGCCATGGCCGGCGGTCTGGGGGTTATGTATCTGCTGAAGAAATCCGCCCTGGACAAGGGCCTGGCCAAGGATAGCCTGACCGGCTCCCTGCCAGATCTGAAGGTGATCGACGACATGACCTACAAGACTATTGTTTTCGGGTTTCTGTGGCTCTCCGCCGGGATCATCACCGGCGCGGTCTGGGCCAATGAGGCCTGGGGCACCTATTGGAGCTGGGATCCCAAGGAAACCTGGTCGATCATCACCTGGTTCATCTACGCATCCACGCTGCACGCCCGCTTCACCAGAGGCTGGAGCGGCAGCCGGATCGCCTGGCTGGCGATCATTGGTTTTGTCTCGGTCTTCTTCACCTATTTCGGCGTGAATTATCTCTTGTCCGGCCTGCACAGCTACGGACAGAGCTGATATCTCTCCGGAATTGCTGAATATTACAGCGGGTAATCACGGCTTGACAAGAAACGGAAAAGCCATTATACAAGATAAAATTGAACGCAGATTCAGTTTTCCTGTCAACCTTTTCCCATAACTTAAAGGAGGAACAATGAAAAAGGTTATCATTTGTGGAGTTGCCGTGGCTTTCCTGTGCGTTGCCGGTCTGACCGGTATGACCATGGCCGAAGAAGACAAGGGACCGGCCGAGATCACCTTGCAGACCGCCGAAGCCAAGAAGCCGGCCGTCTTCCCGCATGCCAAGCATCAGGAGAAGCAGGAGTGCGACAAGTGCCACAAGGATGCGAACTACACCCCGGGGGCCTGGACCAAGGATTCCGGCCATGCCCTGTGCCAGGCCTGCCACAAGGCGAATGAAAACAAAGACCTCGCCAAATGCACCACCTGCCATCCGGCCAAGAAGTAAGACTTCCGCTGATCGGCTGGACTTCGCTTTAATAAAAAAGGCTGCCCGTCCGGGCAGCCTTTTTTATTTTTACTCATCACTCCATCGATATTTTATTTGATTCCGTTTCCGGCCCTGATACGTGGGAGCGCCCTTTCCATGCGGGTCGGGAGCATGCCAATTGACAGGCTCATTGAGTCCCCCGCTGGAGATCAGAGGTAAGCAGAGATTTATCAGCCGAATCGGCCGGTGATGTAATCTTCGGTAAGGGGATGGATGGGATTGGTGAAAATGCGATCCGTGAGCCCGACCTCGATCAGATCCCCCAGATGGAAATAGGCTGTTCGTTGTGATACACGGGCCGCCTGCTGCATGTTATGGGTGACGATGACGATGGTATACTGCTCCCGCAGTTCATTGATCAGTTCCTCCACCGTGGCGGTGGCGATGGGATCAAGGGCCGAGCAGGGTTCATCCATCAGGATTACCTCTGGACTGACCGCGATGGCGCGAGCGATGCAGAGCCGCTGCTGCTGGCCCCCGGAAAGCCCGGTTCCCGGCTGCGGCAGCCGATCCTTGACCTCCTCCCACAGGCCGGCCTTTTTCAGGGAAGTTTCCACGATCTCGTCCATCTGGCTCCGGGTTGCGGCCAGGCCATGGATCTTCGGACCATAGGCAATGTTGTCATAAATGGATTTGGGAAAAGGGTTGGGCTTCTGGAAAACCATTCCCACCTGTGCCCTGAGGGGCACCACATCCACCTTCCGGTCGTAAATATCCTGCCCGTCCAGCAGAATTTCCCCGGTCACCCGGCAGTTATCGATTGTATCGTTCATCCGGTTCAGGCAGCGCAGGAAGGTGGATTTGCCACAGCCTGACGGCCCGATCATCGCCAGGACCTCGTTTTGCCCGATATCGATGGATGCATCCTGGATGGCCTGTTTTTCGCCGTAATACACGTTGACATTCCGGCAGGTCATGCGCGGATGGTCGGAAAGCGGAAGACCGACGGTGCGTCGGTCTTCCCTGTTGGGTCGTTTGGGGCTCATTTCATTTGCCTGGCTGAATTCAACAACGCATTACGCTCTCAATGCACATGGAGCTGGGGCGTACCCCTTCTGTTCCGATGCTCTGCAATAGCCTGCCTACGGCAGGACCAGGGGCGTGAGATTCCGAACCGCCATGCCGACGCTTGCGCGCTCGTCCTCAGGCATGGGTATCAGCCCCTTGTCGGACAGATAGCCTTCCTCGCCCCATGCCCGCTCGCTGGTGAATTCAGCGAGAAACTCCTCAATTCCGGGAATGGTGCCGACATGGGCCTTTTTCACATAAAAATAAAGAGGGCGGGAGACGGGATATTCGCCGGCAGCGATGGCCTCAAAACTCGGTTCCTTGCCGTCCACCAGAGAGCCCTGGACCTTATCGCTGTTCTGATCAAGAAAGCTGAAGCCGAAAACGCCGAGTGCCTGTGGATTGACGTCCAGCTTCTGGACAATCAGATTGTCATTTTCCCCGGCCTCGATAAAAACGCCGTCTTCGCGAATCGTGTGACATATCCCCTTAAAGCGGTTTTCGTCTTTTTCTTTCAGAGCCCTGATCCAGGGGATTTCCTCACAGCCCCCTTCCATGGCCAATTCTACAAGGGCATCGCGGGTGCCGGAGGTGGGAGGCGGCCCCAGCACCTCAATTTTCTGAGGAGGCAGGTCGGGATTGACCTGCTGCCAGGTTGTGTAAGGATTGGCCATGGTTTGGCCCTCCCGGTCCGGATCAGGAACGTCACGGGCCAGCGCAAGGAAAATATCCCTGCGGCTGAGCTGCAACCGCTGCCCGTTCTTGGCATTGGCCAGAACGATCCCGTCATACCCGATCTTGACCTCAATGATCTCGGTAACGCCGTTGTTTCTGCACTGATCAAATTCCGATTGTTTAATCCGGCGGGAAGAGTTTGCGATATCCGGGGTATCCGCTCCCACTCGGCTGCAGAACAACTTGAGGCCGCCGCCTGAACCGGTCGATTCGATCTTCGGCGTTTTGAACTTGCTGGTCTTGCCGAACTGTTCGGCGACCGTTGTCGAAAACGGATATACCGTGGACGAGCCGACAATGGAAATATAATCCCGGGCCGCCCGGGCTTCCGCGCAAAAGGCACTCATCGCCAGCGCGACAAGCCAGGCCGCAATTCTGCAGGTATTCATATGCCATCCCTCCTTGAA
This sequence comes from Desulfobulbus sp., assembly GCA_003604995.1. GTDB lineage: Bacteria > Desulfobacterota > Desulfobulbia > Desulfobulbales > Desulfobulbaceae > UBA10518. The sequence goes on from QZJD01000033.1 coordinate 10,407, forward strand.
AAAATCATTACCATCGGCGCTCAAAACGGTTGCGCATGAACACCGCGGCTGCATTCATCACGATCAGAAACCCCAGGAGAACGATAATAGCGGCGGATGTCCGCTCGACAAAGGCCCGCTCGGGGCTGTCGGCCCACAGATAGATCTGCACCGGCAGCACCGTTGCCGGTTCCAAAAACCCCTTGGGAACATCCACGATAAAGGCCACCATCCCGATCATCAATAGCGGGGCGCTCTCTCCGAGAGCCCTGGCCATACCGATAATCGTCCCGGTAAGCATGCCCGGCAAGGCCAGCGGCAGAACATGGTGAAAAACCGTCTGCATCTTCGAGGCGCCCACCCCCAGGGCAGCTTCCCTGATGGAGGGAGGAACGGACTGCAACGAAACCCGGCTGGCGATAATGATGGTCGGCAGGGTCATGAGGGTGAGGACCAGACCGCCGACCACCGGTGCGGAACGGGGCAGACCGAAAAAATTGAGAAAAACCGCGAGGCCAAGCAGCCCGAAAACAATGGAGGGCACCGCGGCCAGATTGTTGATGTTGACCTCAATGATATCGGTCCATCGGTTGCGCGATGCAAACTCTTCAAGATAGATGGCCGCGGCGACGCCGATGGGAAAGGAAAGAAAAAGGGTGACCACCAACGTATAGAATGACCCCATGGTCGCTCCCAAAATTCCGGCGAGTTCAGGTTCCCTTGAATCGCCCGCCGTGAAAAAGGTGGTATTGAATTTCAGCCGCAGGCGCCCCTGCTCCGTCAGATCATCGATCCAGGCCAGTTGAACATCCTTCAACCGGCGTTCCGTCTCCGGTACCAGCCTGTCGACATGGCCCTTGAGCAGCATATCCAAGTCATCGTCGGCCGGCAGCCAGACCGAGCGGGTGGAACCGATGATCGAGGTATCGGCGACCACCATCTGCTGGAGGCGAAAGGCGGCACCGGGACTGGCCAGCCCGAAGAGCAGTTTTTTGTCACTGCGGCTTTTCACCTCGGGAAACATTTTGCGCAAGGCTTCCTTGACCATCCCGTTGTAATCGCCGGCGGCCAGATTGTCGACATTCATGGCCTCTTCCGAAAAATGGATATCCAGCAGCAGAAAGGATTGGCGGAAGGCGCTGGCCCCCTTTGTCACAATGCTCAGAAAAAGGAGCGCGAGAAAAAGTAGGCTGCTGACAATCGCCAGCAATCCGATCAGTCGGAAACGTCTCTCGGCCCGGTAGCGACGTCCCAGATTGCGATGAACGATCTCCATGGTTGACGGCGCACCGACGTTATTCCGGCTCATGTACGTTCCCTCCGAAAACCGAGGCGGACAACCCGTTGCCAGGAGTTTCGCGGGAAGATCAGCTTACTCATATTGCTCCCGGTACTTGCGGACCACATACAGGGCGACGATGTTCAGCGCCAGCGTCACCACGAAAAGCAGCAGCCCCAGGGCAAAGGCGGCCAGGGTCTTGGGACTGTCGAATTCCTGGTCTCCCACCAGCAGGGTCACGATCTGGACGGTGACCGTAGTGACCGCCTGGAGGGGGTTGGCGGTCAGATTGGCCGACAGGCCCGCCGCCATGACCACGATCATGGTCTCGCCGATGGCCCTGGATACAGCGAGAAGCATGCCGCCGACAATCCCCGGCAGGGCGGCCGGGATGACCACCAGCCTGATCGTCTCGCTGCGGGTGGCTCCCAGGCCGTAGGAACCGTCCCGGAGGGCCTGGGGTACCGCGTTGATCACATCATCGGAAATGGACAAAACAAAGGGAATAATCATAACCCCCATGACCAGGCCCGCGGCCAGCGCCGACTCAGAGGAAACCGATAGCCCCAGACCGGTTCCCATGGACCTGATCGCCGGGGCTACGGTCAGGGCGGCGAAAAAACCATAGACCACGGTGGGGACGCCGGCCAGAATCTCAAGGAGAGGCTTGGCCACCGCCCGAAACTTCTTGCCGGCATACTCGGCGAGATAGATGGCGGACATCAGGCCCACCGGTGCGGCCACCAGCATGGCAATGAAGGAAATGAGCATGGTTCCGGCAAAAACCGGCACCGCCCCGAATGAACCGGACGATCCAACCTGATCGGCCCGGATCGCCATCTGCGGACTCCATTTCAGGCCGAAGAGAAAATCGGTGATCGGCACTAGCTGAAAAAATCGGATGGACTCGAAGAGGACGGACAGGACAATCCCGAGGGTGGTGAAAACGGCAAGGGTGGAACAGAGAATAAGAAAGGCGCGAATGATCAGCTCGACATGATTTCTCGCCCGCATCTCCGGGCTGATCCGCCGCCAAAGGAAAAAGGAGGTTGCGGTCATCAGGCAAAGGAGAACGACAAACAGGGCTTTCTCGCCGATGGCCTTCAGCCGGAGGTAGTCTTCCGCCGCCTGCTGCAGAAAAGGATTTGCCGCGGCCATGATACCGTGGCCGGCCACCATATTTTTCAGGTCATTCTCCGCCAGGCTGATCTCTTCCGGCGTGGCAAGGTTGAGAGAGGGGGCGATTTTCTCCATGACCGTGGAGGTCAGAAAGGCTTCGGCGAAAAAAAACCAGACAAGGACAACAAGCAGTGCGGGCAGACCGCACCACAGAGCGGTCAGCATGCCATAGTACTGGGGCCGGGAATGAAGAGAAGACAGCCCCCCGGCGCCGGCCTTCCGGCTGGCCCTGCGTGCGCCGAGCCAATAGGCGAGCTGCGAGCAGACAAGAATACAGACAAGGAGGAGGGGTACGATCATCTGCCCGCCGAGAATTGGTCAGTCCTGCGAAAAAATGCAAATGACGCGGTCATGCCATGCAACTTGGAGAAATCACGGCAACGGATGCTCAGTGTTTTGCTTTTTGGCGATCTCATCGGATTTCGTCACCACAAGAAAGAACGGTTTCCTTTCTATACCCGCTGGTTGTTAGAGAGCTGTTTGAGCAATATTAGGAATTCGTTAGCAGGAAAAATACACAAAAACAGGATAATATTACTCGCCCCCCTGCCAGTAGCCATCTGCCGCGAAAAAGTTCAGCTCTCTTTTTTCCGCAAAACGGCACACCCGACCCGGCAACGATCAGTTCAGCTCGCCCCGGACAATTTCTCCCTCCACCAGATAGATGACCTCTTCCGCTATATTGGTGGCCCGGTCCCCGATCCGCTCCAGGTGCCTGGACAAAAGGTAGAGGTTGAGCAGGCAGGCGGCATGGCCTGGTTCAATATTCATCTGATGCACCACTTTTTTATAGATCTGATTGCGCAGCTCATCGACCTCGTCGTCGTCGATGAAAACCTGGCGGGCAAGGTCGGCATTTTCGCTGACCAGCGAATCCAGACACATTTTCAACATGGACAGAACAGTGGCGGACATCTTGCTGTAATCAATCTTCAGACTCAGACCGGAATCCTTGCTGATGACCTGGACCCGCTTGGCCATGTTCACCGCGATGTCGGCTATTCTCTCCAGCTCGTTGTTGATCTTGATGATGGCGATGAGCAGCCGGAGATCCCGGGCAACGGGTTGATGCAGGGCCAGGATTTTGAGGCACTCCTCCTCGATCTCTATCTCCATTTCATCCACTTGCCAGTCCGAATTGATGATCTCTGCGGCCAGCAACGGATCGCGCTTTTCGATAAGGGTACACGCTTTGCGTACCCGGTCTTCCACCAGCGCCCCCAGCGCGAGAAATCGCTTTTTCAGGTGGTCCACCTCGCGATGGAAGGAAAAATGTTTACTCATGACCTGGTCCAGAAATAAGGTTGATAGGTACGTCACTGCCCATATATGCCGTAAAAATATTATACATTGGTTAGCATTTCATTAAAAAGGTGATAGGATATCTCAATATTTGAAATTTTTCTTGCGTGATTCCTTATTCAGGTTAAATTTTTTTCGCAGGCAAATCCACTGTTATTTACAAAGGACCCGTCGTGACCAAGCCCAATATCCTCGTGGTCGAGGATGACGCGGACATACAGCAGCTGGTCAGCTACAACCTGATTAAGGCCGGCATGCACGTCACCTGTGCCGACCAAGGAGAAGAGGCCCTGGCTGTTCTTGAACGGGAAAAGATCGACGGCGTCATCCTTGACCTCATGTTGCCCGGCCAGGACGGGCTTGAGGTGTGCCGCCGCATCAGGGAGCAAAAAGAGACCTCGGCTCTTCCGGTCATCATCCTGACCGCCAAAAGCGAGGATGACGATGTGATCACCGGCCTGGATACCGGCGCGGACGATTATGTGACCAAGCCTTTCAGTCCCAAGGTGCTGATCGCGAGACTGCTGGCCGTGATGCGCCGTAAAGGCGAAAACCGGATCGATAGCGATAACGCGGCCGACAGGGAGATTTCCCTGCACGGACTCACCATTCATCCGGGAAGACATGAGGTTCACCTGCTGGGCAGACCGGTCAGGCTGACCGGCACGGAGTTCACCATTCTTCATATTCTTGCCGCCAGACCGGGCTGGGTATTCACCCGGCAACAGATCATCGACCGGGTTCGCGGCTATGAGTATCTGATCACCCCCAGGGCCGTGGATGTCCAGATTTTCGGCCTGCGTAAAAAACTGGGCAAGGCCGGCCAACTTCTTGAAACCGTTCGGGGCCTTGGCTATCGAATGAAGGAATAACTCGCCGTTTTATGAAACAGAAACGCCTGCTCTGGTTGTTTTTTCCGGCAAACCTGCTGATCATTCTCGGCGCGCTGTTGCTGCTAGCCTGGTATGGATCCGCCACGGTTCGTGACCTTTTTTTCGCCCAGGTCCACTCGGGGCTGGAGGCACGGGCCCATCTTATCGAAGGCCAGGTATCTGCTCTTTTCCAGGAGGCGCCGGAAAAACTCCAGGAATACTGCCGCCAACTGGGCAGGCAATCGGCAACCCGGATTACGGTCATTGCTCCCGACGGCAAAGTTCTGGCTGACTCCAATGAAGACCCGGCAAAAATGGACAACCATGCCGTTCGACCCGAACTGCGCTCGGCGCTTGCCGGGCGTATCGGTGTGGCGCAGCGGTTCAGCCGCACTATGGGGGAAACAATGTATTACGTCGCGGTCCCGCTGGTTACCGCCGGCGGCGACCAGCGTGCCGTTCTGCGGCTTGCCGTCTCGACGAATTCCGTTGAGCGCGCCCTGCGATCCCTGCACCTGCGGATCTCTTTCGCCGGCATCATCCTGGCCGTTTTGATCGCGCTGGCATCTCTGTTGATCTCCCGAAAGATCAGCAAACCACTGGAGGTCATGAAGCGGGGTGCCGAACGACTCGCCCGAGGAGAAACGGACAATATCGTCCCGGTGGACGACCTGGGCCAGGTCAGCGAGATCGCCGCCCTGGGCCGGGCACTGAACCGCGTGGGTAAACAGATCAAGGAACGGCTCAACACCATAACCCTGCAACGCAACGAACTGGAAACCGTCTTTGCCAGCATGGCGGAAATGGTCCTGGCCATCGACGGCGACAAACGTATCATCCGGATCAACCGCTCCGCTGCCGCCCTTTTTTATCTTTCACCGGAAGACGTCCAGGGAAAGATGCTGCATGGCGTCATCCGCAACAAAGACCTGCATGAGATCGTCGACAAGGTTCTGACTTCCGGCAATCCAATGGAGCAGGATGTCATCCTCTTCGTCGGGGCTGAGAAGCTGTACCTGCAAACCAGAGCGGTCCCCCTTGCCGACGACCAGGGCAATCCCATCGGGGTGCTCGTCGTGCTCAACGATCTGACCCGCCTCCATAAACTGGAAAACCTGCGGCGCGATTTCGTGGCCAATGTCTCCCACGAATTGAAAACCCCGGTCACGTCCATTCAGGGATATGTGGAAACTCTGCTGGAAGGAGCAATGGACGACCCGGTGGACGCCCGCCGCTTTCTGGAAATCGTTGCGCGGCAGAGCGCCAGGCTGGCGGCCATCATCGATGACCTGCTGACCCTTTCCCGCATCGAACTGAAGACCGAACACCGCGATATTGCCCTGACAAACGTCAAGGTACTTGATGTCCTGACCTCCGCGGTACAGACCTGCCAGACCAAGGCCGATGAAAAGGGTATCCGGGTTGATGTCGTCTGCGAGTCGGAGCTGAACGCGCACCTCAATCCAAACCTCATCGAACAGGCAGTGATCAATCTTTTGACCAACGCCATCACCTACAGCCCAGAGAAGACCACGGTTACAGTCAAAGCCTCGGTGCAGCCAAAGGCCGGCGCCGAGAATCGCCTGCTGATCAGTGTCGAAGACCATGGTATCGGCATCGAACGCGACCAGCTGGAACGGCTATTCGAGCGTTTCTACCGGACCGACAAGGCGCGAAGCAGTGCCAATGGAGGAACCGGCCTGGGCCTGTCCATCGTCAAACATATCGCTATTGCCCATAAGGGGTCGGTAAGCGTACAAAGTGAGACCGGACAGGGATCGACCTTTTCTCTGGTGCTGCCCCAATAAGGGCCTCGAACGAAATTTCGTTCCGGCGCCTCTCCCTCTGCCGCATGATCTCCCAGGATTTGTCACTTCCCCACAAAGTACGGAACCGACGCCGGCACCCCCGCAACCTGTTGAAATCCCGGTGGTGGATGTGCAGGATTTTGAGCTTTACGAGTTCATCAAAAATTGCGACCGTCTCAAATTACCCCTTGTAATTCCCGTCGCAAAATATTTAATAGTATTTTCCGATACTCCTGAAAGCAATGACACCATGGTACAATTCCGAGCAGGTAGAGTGGCACCGTGCGATTTCCCGTGTCGTTATTCGGAAATAACCTGATCAGGTCCGTCCTGACCAAAGCATGGTTTTCTCTTCTCCCCTATCTTATCTGTTACCTGTTGCCTGTCCTGGTCCTGGGCTCACCGCTGCTGTCATGGCCTGCCGCCCTCTTCCTCGGCATGGCCCTGGGCCTGATCCTGCTGCCCCTCCTGCAAAAGGTGGCGTTTCTCGACCCGGAACGCCTGCTCAACACAAGCATTACCTTTACGGTGCTGAGCGTTCTGCTTCTGTGCCTCTATCTGCCGTTGCATGCGGGCTTGCTCCTTCTGTACGCAGACCGCCCCTCAGATCAAGAAAAGGCGCTCTTTGTTTTTCTGCTCTTGGCTTTGATCACAGCCAAACCGATCATGAATCGTATTCAGGCATCTATCGACCGTTACCTCGGGCACGACCGGCCTGACTACCACTCCCTTCTGTGCGATATCAGCAGCACAATCACCACCTCCCTGTACCTGCCTGATCTCTTGCGCGTCCTTACCACTGACCTGCCTGACCGGTTAATGATCACCAGGGTGGGCGTATTGATCCTGCACGAACAGCGTAGCCGGCTGTATCCGGAAAATCTCCGCATAGGCTCAAGGCTCTGGTCGGAAAGCAGACTGGTCGACCTGCTGCGGACCAGGCAATATTATCGTACGTGCCGGACGGTCAGCGATGATCCGCAGCTTTCCAGGGAGCTTACGGAAATGCGTCAGGCCGGGTTTTCCCTGGTGTATCCTCTGCGGGGGGGTACCCACTTCGGAGGGATGCTTCTGCTCGGCGGCAGAAGGGATGGCAAGCAATACAGTCGCCGTGACATCGAAGTCTTTGTCACCCTGGCCAACCAGGTCAACATCGCCCTGGAAAATGCCATGAACTACGAAAGCCTTGCCGAGAGCAAAAAACAGTTGCAGACCGTGTACGACAAACTGATCCATGCCGAAAAAATGGCCGCCCTGGGTGAACTGACCACGGTCCTCGCCCATGAACTGAAAAATCCCCTGGGCATAATCCGCGGTTCCGCGCAGTACCTGTCTTCATCCCCCCGCGGCCCTGAAATGCAGCAGGAATTGCTGCATTATATCATGGATGAGGTCGATTCCCTGAATCTGGTTATCACCAATTTGCTCGGACTTGCGCGACACAAACCTCCCCGCTTCCATCAGGTCGACCTGCGGCGGGAACTGTCGGACTTCATCGGTCATTGGCAACAGAGCAGCGAACACAATCCAGCGGTGGAAATCATTCTTTCCCTGCCCAATTATCCGCCCGTTCTCTATGCGGATCGCAAGCAATTGCGACAGGTCCTGCTCAACTGCGTAGCCAACAGCGAAGAAGTAATGCCGGAAGGCGGCACCTTCAAAATTGCGGTCCAGGAAGTTGAAGCAGAACAACTGGAGATAATCCTGACCGATACGGGACCGGGCATTGCCGAGGAGGATCTCAAGCTGGTCTTTAAAAAATTTTTCACCACCAAGGAAAAAGGGGTCGGTTTGGGTCTGCCTATCTGCCGTCAGATTATCCGGGCGCATAACGGCAGTATCAGGGTCTTGAACAGAATCGATGGAGGAGTTAAGGTAGTCATCCGCCTGCCTCTACGCCCGCTGGTAACAGTAGGTCAGGGAATGGACCGCGGCGACGATACGAAAGCCATAATACGAAGGATATGGAGCAGCGAATACTGATTATCGAAGACGAGGAACGAATGCGTCGTCTCCTCGAACTGGTCCTGATCGAGCAGGGATACACCGTAATCGCCGCCGGCGACGGCCTGGAGGGCATGGAACTCTGGGAAAGGTTGAATCCGGCGCTGGTCCTCACCGATCTGAAAATGCCGAAAGCGGACGGCCTTGAAGTGCTCGATTTCAGAAACCGCCGGTTTCAGCAGGTACCGCTCATCCTGCTTACCGCCTACGGCACCATCCAAAGCGCGGTTGCCGCCATGAAACAGGGGGCCTATGATTACCTGACCAAGCCGGTGGATCATGAACAATTGGTGACCGTCGTTGCCGGTGCTCTGACCGCTGCAAGAGAGCAGAAGGAAATCGCCTCCGACATGCAGTGCAAACCAGAGACCATGATCGGCTCCTCAGCGGTCATGCGGCAGGTCCAGGAAAACATTTCCCTGATTGCCGGAACCATGATGTCCGTGCTTCTCACCGGGGAGTCGGGAACGGGTAAAGAACTGGCGGCCCGGGCCATCCATGCGAATTCCGCCAGACACAGCGGTCCTTTTACCAGGGTCAATTGTGCAGCCATCCCGCGCGATCTCCTGGAAAGCGAACTCTTCGGTCACCGGCGCGGCTCCTTCACCGGAGCGGTATCCAATCGGCAGGGCGCCTTTGACCACGCCGACGGCGGGACTCTTTTTCTCGATGAAATAGGCGATCTGCCTCTGGAACTGCAACCGAAGCTGCTCCATGCCGTGGAAGAAAAAGCCGTAACCCCGGTGGGCACGGCCGCCAGCCGCAAGGTTGATGTCAAAATCATTGCCGCCACCAACCGCGATCTGGACAGAATGGTCCAGCAGGGACAGTTTCGCAATGATCTGTATTTCCGGCTCAACACCTTTCATCTGCATCTGCCGCCGCTGCGCGAGCGGGGTAATGATATCCTGGAGCTGATCGACCATTTCCTGGCAATGTTCCGCAAGGAAAAAGGCGGAATCAACATGCGGCTTTCCCCGGCTGCGCAACAGCTCTTTCTTCACTATTTCTGGCCCGGCAATGTCAGGGAACTGCGTAATGTACTGGAACGCACCGTTCTGATTTGCGACAAAAGCACCATTACCCCGGACATGCTCCCGGAAAAAATGAAATATCCGTTCAGACAGGATGTTGAACAGCAGACTGTTCCGCCCCATGACCTGCCTACCCATGAGAAACAGCTGATCTTGTCCGCCCTGAACCAATGCGAATGGAACAAAACCAGATCGGCGAATCATCTGGGAATCACCAGAAACACCCTCCGGTACCGGATCAGAAAATATGGCCTTGACCGTTTGAAATAAATCACCGGCAAGCCTCTCGGCCCCCTGGACACCCGGGCTCGCCCCTACACTGATACCGGTGCGCAACGGAACAAAAAAAGATCCATTCAGGTCCTGCCTTCGGCCGGCCCGTGAGCGCTGCCCGCTTACTCCTCGGTGTCCACCAGGCAAAAACCCACGTCCGCCTGCGCCTGATTGCCGGGAAACGAATTATTGACGATGGTCCGATTCCAGGCCGAAACATGCAGCACATACCCGCGGGGGGATGTGTCCTTGCCGGTGGTCAGGGTAAACGAAGCATTCGTCAGGCCCGGCGCCGCGAGGACCGGATATTGTCCTGCTGCCTGGCTCACGGTGGGCGGATGCGGCCCGGATGAGGGCTGGACCGATATGGCGTACCGCCAGAAATGCCTGTCCGCGGCGCTGAAACTTCCGGAAACCTTTTTTCCTGTTGCGATATGCGGGCAGCCGCCCTCCGCCAGGGAGATCATTGCCAGGGGCGCGGCGTTGTCGATCATCACACTGACTTCATCGCTGGCCGCGTGCTCAGGCGGCACACCCTGCCGGGGCGAGGCACCCGGGGCATGGACCAGGATCCTCAGCGTATAAAGACCGTCGCCATCGGTAACCGGCGTGCGCCAGATCGCCAGAATATTGTCCAGCACCTCTACCCTGGGCAAGGCTGTCGCCCCCTGGATATCCTCCAGATACCGATAGTAGCCGTCTTCGTCGGGACTCTGCTCCAGAGGCCCGGAAGGAATTCCATTGATCCGCAGCCGGACCGTGAAATTGTCGACCATATTCCGCCAGACGCCGCCGGTCTTCCTGTACTGAACTCTGTACATCAACCTGTCGGCGGACGCCGGCATGTCCGGCGGAAGCGTTATCTTCCCGCTGACGGCGATCATGCCGCCGAACGGGCTTTCTTCCGCAATAAATCCGCCGGCGGCGGCAACCCCGTTGGCATAGCCGTCACCAAGGGAACTGGTAATCCTCGTAGCGGAATTGCCGGAAATATTTTCCACGGCCATGTTGCCGACCGTCCAAACAAGCGGTCTGGCACCTCCGGCCTTCCCCCATTTATCCGGCTTGACCAGAATCAGGGTCTCAACCCTGTTGCCCCACGCAGGCAGCTGTTCGGGGTCCGCCGGATCCGGCCTGTCGTGCCAGGACAACACCGCTCGGACCCTCACCACAATCTGCTTGCCGCTCTGCTGTTTCAGGAATGAAAGGTCTACGGGCAGATAAACGGCGTATTGCAGCCCACCCACCGGAATCGGCTTTATATCATGAACATTGACGCACGTCGTTCCGACGTATTGCCAGCGGCAGCACGGTTCGATCCCGTCATGCACCTGGAGCCAGAAGGCGACATATTCGTAGCTGCCTTCCGTGCATAGATCACCGTTATAGCCGACGGGCAGCTTGATGGTGAGGTTGGCAACCAGCTGCGCCGGTTCATAACTCAACCCCACGTATCGAAGCTCCTCATACTTGATACTCGGTTTGGGCTTGAGCAGGGTCAAGACGGACTGCTCAACAGCCGTAAACCGGGGGTCCCGTTTTAAGACAGCCAGGCGGGAGGGATATTTCCGAACGATCCGGACAATTTCATTGATTGCGTGAAAATTATAGCGGTGCGCGGGTACATCCTCCCTGCTGTACAGCTTTTCAAGCTTGTCCGGCGAGAGAGAAACAGGCCTGGATATCGGGATATCCGTGTCGACCATGGTCGCATCCAGCCTGAGCTTCCGAAGATCATGATGATTGAGGATATCTTTCAGCCGGTAACGGGCCGGTCTGACCTGAATCCATTTTTCCAGAACATTTCCCCAGACCACGGGAAAATCAGGACTTCCTTCAGGAGGGGGGTCTTCCCAGGAAAGGATGGCGCGAACCTTGACCAGCCGCGGGACATTGCAAAGTTTTCTTTGCGAGGAGACCTTCAGGCCGAGGGCATAGGAAAGAGGTCGCATCTCGCCGGGACCGATCGTCTCAAGATCAAAAAAATCATGGACATTGACGGCGGCGATACCCGCATCCTCCCCTGGATCGCCGAAATCGCCGTCACCGTCCCAGTCGATGAAAAAGCGGACATATTCATAGGAGCCCCCCGTACAAAGAGATCCCTGATAACCATGGGGAAGTTTCAGGTTGACTATGGCGATCAGCAGATCCAGTTCAGGATACAACCCGACACTCAGCAGTTCCTCATACCTGGTATTTGCGCGCAGCTTTGAAACCGCCTTCAAACCGCATTCAGGAAATGTCCCGAAATAATTGGGGTTGGCGGCAAGCAATCCTTTAAATTCCGTCCGCTCCTTTTCAACGGGGCTCCGCCTGCCGTTGCCATTCCTCTTTCCATTGGCCATTCATTCACCTCTCTCCAAAGCTTAGCAGTAGTTGAAAGCCGCGGCCGGGTATTCCGCGACGCATGGATGGCTAAGCAATATTCAAACCAGTTTACGGTTCATGCAGCCCATTCCCTTTAAAACATTTTTTTATAAATAAACTGGAGAGATAGGATCAACCGAGCAGGGCACTTGCCAGGGAAGAGTGTTCTCTCTGCCCCAGCTTCCGGACCAACTGCGCCATATGCACCGGTGGTACCGGTGCATATGCACCACTCAATGCGAAAGTTGGGAAAACAGGCAGTTTTTTTTTCCTATGAGGCCGGAGCCCGGCGAAGGGTGATGAGACTGATCTCGCCCGGGCAGTTGAAACGCAGCGGAATACCTGAAGCACCGGCGCCTCGGCTGGTATATCCGATCATTTCCCGGAACCGCCAGGTGCCGACCGCGGTGAATCGCGGGGCTCGGCTGTTGGTAAGGACGGGTCCACGTCCAGGCAGACAGATCTGTCCGCCGTGGGTATGGCCGCAAAGATAGAGTCGAGCCCCATGCCGGGCCGCCGACTCGTACGCCTCCGGTGAATGCGCAAGAAACAGGGAAAACTCTCCGGCGGGCACTGTTCGAAAGGCATGCGCGGCGTCGTCCACCCGGTAGTAATGAGGATCATCCACCCCGACGAGCCAGATCCGGCTCCCGTTTCTGCTGATCGACCAGGCATCGTTGACGAGCATGATCATTCCTGATTCCTCAAAATCAGGGTTCATCTCAATGCAATCGTGGTTGCCCAGGACCCCGAAAATGCCGTGCCTGGACCGGACCTGAGCGAGCAGACGCCGCAATCGCCGAAGGCAGGCAGCCATGGGCCCGTAGGTATTCATCCGGATATCTCCGCCCACCAGGCAGAGATCCACTTCCAGATCCCGCACCTGCTTGATCAACCGGTCGGTCAACCCTTCCAGACCGTCCAGGTGCAAATCGGTAAGAAACAGGATGCGAAAACCGTCAAAGGAGGCAGGCAGGTCCGCAAAGGAAAAGGCGGTTTCCACCACCTCCACCTGCAAGGCATTGCGCTTGCCCTGCTCCTGGAGTCCGGCCAGTTTGAAAATCCAGGTATAGAATATCTGGTAGGACAGAAAACTGCTCAGGTTGAACAGTACCTGCCAGCGGGCCAGCGGCACATGGCAGGAGCGCCATTCACGCAGCCGGACGGTGGAGCGGATGATCCGCGGATAATCCTCACCGGGTCGGGAGGTGAGATAGGTCCAGAATCGGGATCCCAGATAGGCGGCGGGAGTAAAGAGGAGGAAAACAATCAGAACCTGCCACGGCTGAAGATGCATGACCTGCCCAAGATAAAGGGCGGGAAGCAAACATTCGAAGATCTGATCGAGGATCGGGACAATGCTGCCGCTGGCCAGGCCGACCCGCCGTTTCCCGAAGCTTGACAGCAGATCGCCGGCCATGGCGAGCAGCGAGGCAATGGCCGCCGTCTGCCATGACACACCGAGCAGCCCATATACCGCTGTTCCGCCGGCAAGACCGGCCAGAACGCCGCGAATCGTCTTGTGCGGACCTAAGAACGGCCTGCCGTCCAGCCATCGCAGACCTCCGTCCAGGGGTCTGTTGCCGCGTACGCCAAGAACCAGGGCGGCCAGAGGGGGCAGCAGGTTAATCCACAGCAGGAAAACGGTGATCTTGAACGCTATCGCCACGCAACTCTCTCCGGAACGAGTCGGACTCCCGGCCCGCTGGCCGCGCCCTATATCCTGCCGTGGCGGATAATGGACAGCAGGAGCCAGAAGCCCATGACCCCGGCAACGAGGAACCCGGCCAGGCCGATGATCGGAATCCCCTTCCAGTGAGGCGGTATGTTGGAATGGACAATCACCGACGAGCCGATGATCAGAGCGGCCAGGACAATGGCAAAGGAAATCCGGTTGGAAACCTGATCCAGGGCCGTGCGCAGCCGGTTTACCCCCAGATGTTCGAACTCGATCTTCATCCGCCCCTGCCTGACCTGCCGGAGAATCGCCCGCAATTCATCGGGTAACTCACGGATGAGTTCCAGGTACTCGGCGCTGGTCACCCCGGTTTCATCCGCAATCCGGGAAAGGCGCAGCCGGTCGCTTTTGATCCGCCGCATGAAGGGTTCGGCCAGCCGGATAACCTCCAGGTCCGGATCGAGCATCTGCCCCACCGCCTCCACGGTGCTGATGGACTTCATCATCAGGTACAGGTTCGGCTTGAAATAGATCCTGTGCCGGGAAACAAGTTCCAGCAGGTGGTGCAGGATCTTGCCCGCCTCCAGTTCCTTGAGGGGCAGATAAAGGTACCGGTCGAGGAATTCGGCAAGGTCGCGGCTCAGGGCGTCCCGATCCACCTCGCCGTAATGGTTGGTTAATTTCAGCACGCTGTCGGTGAGCTTGCGCTCATGCCGGGCGATGATATGAAAGAGCAGATCGGTGAAATCTTCGCGATTCTGGCGGCTCAGGCGCCCCATCATTCCGAAATCGAGGAAACAGATGACATTGTCGGGCAGGATAAAAATATTGCCCGGATGGGGATCGCCATGAAAAAAGCCGTGGACGAAAATCTGTTCCATGATCAGGTTGCAGCCCCGTTCGGCAAGCAAGCGAAGATCCATGCCCATCTGCTGGAGACGCTCGACCCTGGACGCCTTGGTCCCCTTAATGTTCTCCATGGTCAGAATGCGCCGGCTGCTCACCTCGCGATACACCTTGGGAACATGAATGGCCGGGTTGTCGGCGAACTGGCTGGCAAAACGCTGGATATTGGAGAGTTCCACCGTATAATCGATCTCATTGTCCAGGGTCCGGGCAAACTCCTCGACAATGGCGGAGGGGCGGTGCCCCTGCACCTCCTCGAAATACATCTCGGCCAGAGTGGCCAGATGGGAGAGGATCTCGAGATCCACGGCGATGATCTCTTCGATGTCCGGCCGCTGCACCTTGACCACCACATCCTGGCCGTCCTTGAGGGTTGCCCTGTGCACCTGGCCTATGGATGCCGCGGCAAGGGGCTCCTCCTCAAATCGGTAAAACAGCTCGCTTGGCTTTTTCGCGGTCTCGGCGAAAAAAATCTCCTCGACCTCGGCAAAGGAAAAGGGCGGGACATTGTCCTGCAGTTTGGTCAGTTCGACCAGATATTCGGTGGAAATGAAATCGGGACGGGTGGAGAGGAGCTGCCCCAGTTTGATGAAGGTGGGGCCCAGCTCTTCCAGGGCCATGCGCAACCGTTCCGGCCGGGAATGTCTTTCCAGGTGTTCCCGGGGGCTCCGATTGATCATCTGCAGCCCGGTCTCCAGATACTGATCGATATGGAGCAGCTCGATGACGTCGGCGAAACCGTACTTGAACAGGGCCTGCAGGATCTGATGGTAACGGTTCAGGTGCCTGTAGGTCCGCCCGATGGCGGTGATCTTCCTGATGCTGAACATGGACCGGGAACGCGCAGCCCCCTACTTCGCCGCCTTGTCCTGCTTGTCGATCATCGCCCGCAGTTCTTCAATCTGTTTGCGCAGTTCCGCGGTTTCGTCGGTGGTGGCCACCTTCATCTTGGCCAACTGATCATCCACCAGCTCACGCACTCTTTTTTCCGTGTCGGCCTTGGCTTTTTCGGATTTTTTGATCAGATCGTCAACAAATTGCTTTCCTTCATCCTGGGTCATTTTACCCTTTTCGATGAGGTCTTTTTTCAGTTCTTCGATCTTTTCCTTGGTCATAAAGGCAAAACCGGCCCCTAAATAAAAAACATTCTTCAACATCTCCTGCATGGCAACCTCCTTGTTCCGGGGTGGATGGGAAAAGGTTATTCCTTGTCTTTATCGCGGTGTACAACCTGGGTCGCAAACCGGTGCGACGCCAGGATCTTCTTCATCTCCTCAACAAAGGCCACCGACCGATGGCGGCCGCCGGTACAACCCACCGCCAGTCGGACTTCCAGGCGGCCGGCCGCGGCGTGACTTTGCAGAAACTGCAGAAAAAAGGGAACAAATTTAACCAAAAAGGCTCTGGCCGCGTCGCTGCACAGAACATAATCGGCCACCCGAGCCTCCAGACCCGTCCCCTCCTTTAATTCCGGGACATAATAGGGGTTGGGCAGAAAACGTACATCCAGGATAGTTTCCGCGTCCGGCATGCCGTGTTTGTACCCGAAGGAAGAAAGGATGACCTGCATTCCGTGCACCCGTTAGGCAAATAAAAACGCAACTCTGCTGATTCCTTTAAATTCTTACAAGTTACTCTACCATAAGCCCTTTGCGCGGTAAAGACCAGGATGTTTCATCGTCGAAGAGAAAATGCGGCGGGCGCCGAACCGGCGAGAGGACCGGGACTGCAAAAACGGCTTGAGGATGGATCATAAACAAGATAGAATAATATTGTCAGGGGGTTAATCGCTCTCGCCCCCCGCGACTAACTGAGCTAACCGCCCAATAACCTTACCAGTTGGACAATAATTAACAATGGGAATGTTCAATTTCAAACCTGCAAAATATACCGGTACCTGGTTGAAGATCACCCGATAACGCAAGGAGAAAAGAATGAAAGCACTTGTCGTCTATTCATCCAAGGGAGGGAATACCAGAAAACTGGCGGAAACGGCCTTTGCCCGTCTCGCCGGGGACAAGGAGATCAAGCCGGTGGCCGAAGCGCCGGATCCGGGAGGATATGATCTGGTAATTGTTGGTTTCTGGTACCAGGGCGGGCTGCCGGACCCGGCCGCTCAGGAGTATCTGAAAAAATGCGGTGGGCTCGGCAAGTTGTTTCTTCTGGCCACCCATGGCGCGGCCAGAAATTCCGAATCCGCGCTGATCGGCATGAACAAGGCGCGGGAACTGGCCTCGGGAGCGAATATTGTCGGTACCTTCAGCTGCCAGGGAGAGGTGCCCCCCCAGGTCCTGGCCTCCGCCGCCAACAAGAGCCCGCAGCCGCCCTGGCTCAAGGACGCCGATCAGGCCAAGGGGCACCCGAACAACGACGACCTGTACGACCTGTGCATCGCCCTGGAAAATGCAGGCCTGGTGGAGGTACCGAAACCCGGCGAAAAAAGGATGTTTTCCTGAGCGCGGTTGCGCGGTAAAAAGACAACGCCCTCTGCTCACAAGGCAAAGGGCGTTTTATTTTGCTTTCGGCGGAGCCAGTTCAGGGTTTTCGCCACCCGGGGCCGACGGATAAGGGCATCCACCAGCAGGTGCTTTCTTGGAAAGTCCATGAGGGAGATGCCGATCAGGATGGTGATGATCCCCTGGCCCGGCAGGAGGAGCATGGCGATTCCGGCCAGCAGGAACAGCGTGCCGAATCCGTTGCGCACTACGAAAATTATCCTGGCCGCGAGAGGATGTTGTTTGTGCCGCTCCTCCACCTTCCGCCGGTGCTGGATGAAATAATCGACCGGCAGACGCCCGATGAGCCAGGGAATGGCCAGGAGACTGCCGACAAAGGTGAGCACGGAGACCAGGCCGAGCAGTTCGACCAGATCCCGGTAATGGGGCGTCAGGGCGGGTAATACCATTAAGCGTTCCTGTTGCGCAGCAGCCAGATGCGCCACATTTCGCGCCCTCCACGATGGAGGAGCCGAACGGTATCCGTCGGCAAGGCGGCCAGGAGTTCTCCTTCCATGCCGGGGGTGAAGCCGGAAATGAGATAATTTCCGGCCGTCCAGAACTTTGGTTCGGCAAACAGTGCCAGCAACAGACCCCGGTACAGATTGGCGATGACCAGGTCCTGGTCGCGCAGGTCGGGGAGTCCCTGATGCAGGTCCGCCTGCACCACCGTCACCTTGTCCCGGCAATCGTTCAGTTCCACGTTGCGCCGGGCCACCGCGCAAGCCATGGGATTGTTGTCCACCGCGAGCACTTGCCCTGCCCCAAGCCTGGCCGCGGCAATGGCCAGCAGCCCGGTGCCGGTGCCGAGATCGACGACCCGGTCGATCCGTTGCCCCGACTCCCTCAGCATCGTCTCCAGGGTTTCCAGGCACAGACGGGTAGTGGCGTGAAAACCGCTGCCGAAGATGACGCTCGGATCAAGGACAATCTCCCGGCGGCCGTCCCCTGCCGTCGTCCCCTCCTCCCAGACGGGACGAATGGCGAGATGTTTCGTGGCAAAGGGTCCGATATCCGTCCCGGCCTCCCAGTCCCGGTAGCCGAGCTCGGCCTGATAGATGATCGTTGCGCCGGTGGCGGCGCAGATGCTTTGCACCAGCTCTTCCCTGGCCTGGTGAAAAAAAAGAATGGCGTTGTCATCCTCCACCCAGGTGCCGATGAGATCAGGGTCATCGACCGGAGGAAGATCCAGCCGGTCGAAATAATAGACAAAAAGGCGGTCGTACTTGGTGTGCGGTGACCGAAGCATGGTATTACCGGCTCTTGCCGACCATGCTCGGCACCAGGCGCAAGCGCACCTGGGGAGGGCCGTCATTGAATCCTTCCGCTATCTGCACCCGGGCCGGATCAACCGCCAGTTCCCTCTGCAGATACCCCTGAACGGCATGAAGCCGCTTGATCGCCAACTCCGCGAGCATGCCTTCGGTGACTTCGACCTGTACGTAGGGAAGAGGTTCCAGGTCACCGGCCAACTCGTCCGGCGCGATCTCCTCTTCGGTCACCACCGGCGTTTTACCGGCCTTCATTTCGGCCAGACGCTGCTTTTCCCGCTCCTCCCGCTGCAATTTAAGCAGGGCCCGGCGACTGTTCTCCGCTTCCCGCTTCAGATCCGCCTCCTCCTGCACCATGCGGCGCAGGGCCTCGCGGTCCGTCTCCTGATCAATAACCGCATGGAGACGGAGGCCAAGGTAGGGCCGGATGCCGAACAGCTGCTTGAACCCGGCAAGCCCTTCCGGGACCAGCGGTTGCGCCTCACCCGGGGCAAAGGAGATCTGGTTCGGAAGCTGAAGATCAGGGAACAGTTCCCGCAGGACCAGATCCTCTGAAATATCGACCCGGATCTTCTGCCGCTGCAGATGCTGCTGGACCGCGCTCAGCAGAAGGGGCCGTTCGGAACCCTCGGTGAGATCGTCTCTGATCTCCATCCGCAGATCGCCCTTATTGCCGAGGAGCAGCGACGAAATCTTGAGTAACGGCGACTCCACCACAGGAGCCAGCCCCTGAAACCCGATCTCCGTGCTGATCTTCGCCACATTATCGGCGCGGGTCATGCTCTGCTGCCATGTACCCCGGGCCGATTCCACCGACATGCCCATGTTTCGCAAAAAGAAATCCGCAAACGGGGTGAGGGTAACCGTGGGCAGCGCAAGGGCGTACTCTTCAATCCGATTCATGCCGGCATGGCCTGACACCGTAAAATCACCCACCCCGCCGACCTTACCGCTGAAGGAAAAGGGCATGGCCTTGCCGCCCAGGTCGCTGATGGAACCGTTGACGCCCTCAAGTTCCGGTTGATAGCCGGGCAGCAGGACCGGCCAGAACGGCGAAAACCTGCCGTCGTCGATGCTGATCTTGCTGACGGCGAGGTTCTTGAACAACGGCTTGCCGGGATGGAAAAAATTCCTCAGCAGATTCTCTGAATTGATAAGGCCGGGCTGAATCACGGGTTTGCGCACCATGATCTCACCCAGGTCCAGATGCAGGGGATCGGTTTGGAACCGCACCCGATCCGAGGTGGCCAGCCGCCAGGCGACCGACGGACCGTTTTCCTCCCCGGCGAGCAGGTCATGCACGCTGATCTGGCCGGCAAACTCGTTGGCGGGCAGGGACACGTTCCCCTGGATATTGATGGTCCCCCCCTTGACCGCAGGGACAAGACTCTCCCGCAGACAGGCATCAAACAGGGCAAAATCGAGATGCTGGAGATTGATTTGCAGGTTACCCTGCTTCTTTGCCCGGGAATAGCCGCCGTTGATCGTAACGCTCCCCTTGCCCCCGACGCGGCCCTGTGCGCTGATATTATTCACGGCGTTTTCCGCGGCAAGATCCTTTGCGTCAAGGTCCAGATCCGCCAGCAGCAGACTCTTGTCCACCGAACAGAGCGGCCGCAGCAAGGGGGCATGGAGCCGGCCGTCCTTGATCCGCAGATTGATCATTTCCAATTGCCAGGATGCCCCGTCAGGCTTTGTATCGAGCGCAGCCAGCAGGAATCCCGGCGCAAAGATCTCGCTTTCCGAAAGCTCCAAGGTGGTACAGGTCAGTTTCCGGGATGGTCCGTCCAGACGCAGATCGGCACAACGGAAGCTTTTTCCGGCGGCGGCCTTTTTGCCCTGCACATTCAAGGCATAGCCGGTCACTGCCAGGTCACCCTCACTGACCCGAAAGGTCGCGTCTTCCCCGGGCGTTTCACCCTTGCCCGGAAGATCATTTTTTGACTCATAGGTAAAATGCAGACTGCCGCTGCCCTTGGTGAAATTCAGAGCCGTTCGGGGCAAGAGACCTTGATACCTGTTAAAATCAAATTGGTCCAGAGCCGCCTTGCCACGCACCCCGCCGTCCGGCAGAATATCCCCTTCGCCGGCAAGGGTCACTGCCTGTTTGCCGGCATTGTCCACCGCGTGAAAGGTAAAATGCGCCGGGCCGCTTTTCTTTTCCTCAAGACTGACGCCGGGACTGGTAAAATGCTCCAAATTGAAACTGACGTCGTTCCAGGCAAACTCCTTTTGTGTCTTGCCGGGCAACGCCACCAGCACCTTCCCTCCGGTGAGCTGCAAAAGATCGACGCCCAGATTGAGCGGAAGGCGGACGGGGCTGAGAAGGACACTGCCCAGATCAGACATGGTCAGCCCTGACTTGCCGGCATCATCATTTTTGAGGGTAAGATGAAGCTGAGGGTCCTCAAGAAGAATCTTTGAGAAACGGTATCGCTGACCCAGCGGGGCAATATGAAAATCAAGCTGCGCCGAGGGAACACTGAACACATTGGTCCCGTGCTGATCCACCACTTTGACCGCCGACACGGTGGAGCTGCCTTCCAGCTGAACACGCTGGCCGCCCGAACCGGTTTGCGGAAAAATAAGGCGGAGTTCCATGTCCGCCTGGCCCTCGACCAGCCTGAGTCGCTGGTCAAGCACGGGTAACTCCTCAAGATAATTCGCCAGGACCACAGACTTGACCTTCAGGTCAAAGCTGGTCTCCATCCGTCCCCCGCTGCCCAGATCCCGAACAGCTTCGATCTGGACCGGACTTTCATTGATCACCGCGCTCAGGCGCGGCAGCCGTTCATCAAGAGCCTGCTGGGGATCCAGAGGCGGGAGATAGAGTTCAATCTGCTCGATCCGGTGCTGTTTCCGCTCGGCAGGGTCGTCAACCAGCACGGTTCCGCCGGTCAGGGTGATCTCTCCCGGCAGAAGCCAGGACGGCCAGAGCGAAGCTTTTGACTTGTTCGCGGAAGGGATGAGCAGTCGCCAGGTATCGGCAAGATCACTGGACACCGCGGCATCCCTGTTGATCTGCATCTGGAGATCCCTGATCAGCACATCCTCGCAAATAAGGATACCGGAAGAAAGCCGGGCAAGGGTGATCCGGCAATCGATTCTCGCGCACGAAAGCAGAGGTTGCTCACTCTGATCACCGATCACCGGACCGATGGCGATGTCTTCGAGAAACAGGCGCAGGGAAAAAGGTGAGAAAACGGCGCGGGAGATTGCCACCGGGCGGTCCAGTCGCTGACTGAGCGTGCGCGCCAGCGCCCCCTTGATATAGAGCGGAACAAACAGATAACTGCCCACGACGTACAGCAGGAAGAGAGTGAGCGGCAAAAGCAGTAACCATGCCGCAAGGCGCGGCAGTCGCCTTCCCGGCGGCCGTTTGCGTTTTTTTCCGGTCCGGCGTGAGGTGGGTTGCCGATAGGCGTCGGGTGCGGGTTCTGTTTCGCCGGCATACACAGGCTCCCCTTCCGGAACCTCCTCCGGAAGATCTCCGCGCACGTCCGGTTCCGGCAATGCCGTAGTGGGCGCCACGCCCTCCGCCGGAGATTCCGATTCCTGTCGACCGTCCCCTGACCTGCCCTTCTGGTCATCAGGATTGATGGGTATTTCGCCAAACCTCTTCATGGTCACTATTTACTCAATATAGAAATAAAATAACATTCTCATGTTTATCCCGCGGAGGAAACGCGGCAAGCGGATGAACCAACCGTGAATATATAATCGTCCGGGCTAAATTGACAACTCCCCTTTCAAGAAAAACCTGCTGGTTTATGGTCGGCCACGCAAAAAAATGCGGAACCTAGGCCGGCATTCCTTGCAAGTTGTTGAAAAATCGGCAGCGGATGCTCATTTTTTTGAGTTGCGAAATTGTCATTATTTTGCGGGCACTGGATCAGTTCCGGCTCCCAGGCTTGATCTTTTTCAGAAAGTTATATTTTTTCTGTTCAATTTCCCTTGTCCATGCTAATAAATTATATATAGAAATTAATATCTTTCGGTCATTTCAACTGCTCCGGGGTTCATGCTCGACTTCATCGCTTCACTCAGATGGCAGGATTTTGTCGATATATTGATCGTCACCGTCATCATATACCGCATCATTCTGCTCATCCAGGGAACCCGGGCGGTACAGATGCTGATCGGCATCATCGTCATCACCATCATCTACTTCATATCCCGCCAACTTGATCTGCTGACCCTGCACTGGCTGCTCAAAACCTTCCTCAACTCCATTTTCCTCATCGTCATCATCGTCTTTCAGCGCGATATCCGCAGGGTTCTCACCCAGGTCGGCAAGGCGCCGTTTCAGAAACAGCACGATGTCCTGGCCCAGGACCTGAACGAAATCGTCAAGGCGGCAACCCACATGGCCAGGCGCCGCATCGGAGCGCTCATCGTTATCGAACGGGAAACCGGGCTGCGCGATTATATCGAATCCGGCCATTCCATCGACGCCAAACTGACTAGGGAACTGCTGATCTCCATCTTTCTCCACGATTCGCCCATCCATGACGGCGCCGTCGTGGTATGCAACGGTCGCATCCATTCCGCGGGCTGTCTGCTGCCCCTCACCCAGAACCCGATGCTCAGCAAACAGTACGGGACAAGACATCGGGCGGCCATCGGTCTGTCTGAAGAGACCGATGCGGTGGTGGTGGTGGTCTCCGAAGAGCGCCAGGAAATCTCCCTGGTGGAGAACGGCATGATCAGAACCTTTCGCGATGAAGAGTTACTGGCCAGCGCCCTCCACAACATCTTCATCCAGCAGGATATTCCCAACTCATCCTGGAGGAGCTGGCTCGGCAAGGCCAATCGGACATAATGAAGTTCAGACTGTTTCAAAACAAGCCGAAGAACTGGGTGCTCAAGGCCGTTTCCCTGTGCCTGGCGATCATGCTCTGGTATTTTGTGGTCGGTGAGGACCAGGTGGACATGAATATCCAGGTGCCCATCGAAATTATCAATCTGCCCGCCAACCTGACCATTGCCAACGAGTACAAGAAAAGCATCGACGTGGCGGTGCGCGGACCGCGCAGCGTCATTCTGGACCTGCGCAACCGCAACATCACCCGGCCGGTTGATCTGAGCGGCGCCCAGCCCGGCACCATTGTCATCAAAAACGATGAGCGCTCCATTCCGCTTCCCAAGGGGATACTGGTCCAGCGCCTGCAACCCACCAACATTACCCTGCTGCTTGACAAGCTGATCCAGAAAAATTTTCCGATTAAAGCCGTTACGGAGGGAAAAGTGGCCGCCGGGTATGAAGTGGGAAAAATATTTCTTGACCCCGACCATCTGGTCATTTCCGGTCCCCAGGCAATCCTTGAGCAGGAATCCTTTCTGAACACCTATGCCATTGATCTGAATGGGCTGGAACAGGGTACAACCATCCAGGTCCACCTGAACCTGAAGCCCGAATTTTTCGATCTCATCGGCGAAACCGTCGTGGCCGCCCGGGTTGAGCTGAAGGAAAAGCGCGTGGAGCGGACCATTAAGATCGTCCCCCTTGCCGAGCAGGAACCGCATCAACCGGTGAAAATCGTCCCGGGCAAGGTTTCCGTTCTGGCCTCCATACCTCAGAATCTGGCAAAAAAGACCGCTGATCTGACCACTCTTGTCGAGGCCACCGTCGCTACGGCAGGAGTGACCGAGGAGAGCTCCGTACCGGTGCTGGTGATCGGCCGTACGGTCACAGGGCATGAACCGGTCAAGATCATTTCGGTCACTCCTGCCGAGGTGAAGGTAACCCCCCTTGCCCCCCCAACCCCATCAGATACAACACCCTCCAGCCCTCCCGGCGAGCCCGAGGGGTGAACAACAATCAAACGATAAATCCAGAGTTTGCATATTCCCATGAAGCCCATTGAACGAAAACTCTTCGGAACGGACGGCGTGCGCGGCATCGCCAATGTCCACCCCATGACCACCGAAATCGCCATGCAGATCGGACGGGCCATCGCCTTCCTGGTCAAAAACGGCGAAAAAAAACATCATATCGTCATCGGCAAGGACACCCGCCTGTCCGGCTACATGATCGAGAACGCCCTGGCGGCGGGCATTTGTTCCATGGGCGTTAATGTCCAGCTGGTCGGCCCCCTGCCCACTCCGGGCATCGCTTTTATCACCACCTCCATGCGCGCTGACGCCGGTGTGGTGATTTCCGCCTCGCACAACCCTTTCCAGGACAACGGGATCAAGATCTTTTCCGGCAACGGCTTCAAGCTGCCGGACGCCATGGAAGCGGAGATCGAAGAGCTGATCTTTTCGCAGAAGATGGAAGCCCTGCGGCCGGTTGCCGAGGAAGTCGGCAAGGCCGCGCGCATCGACGATGCCAAGGGCCGCTACATCGTTTTTTTGAAGAACACCTTTCCCCGCAGCTTCACCCTGGACGGGTTTCACATCGTGCTGGACTGTGCCCACGGCGCCACCTACAAGGTCGCGCCCCATGTGTTCAGCGAACTGGGGGCACGGGTCACCGCCATCGGCGTTGATCCCGACGGCACGAACATCAACCGCGGCTGCGGCGCCCTGCACCCTGAGTGCATCGCCGAAAAGGTGCGGCAGGTCGGCGCGGACATCGGCCTGGCCCTGGACGGGGACGGGGACCGCCTGATTGTCTGCGACGAAAATGGCAACATCGTGGACGGCGATCATATCATGGCGATCTGCGCCCGCGAACTGCTTGCTTCCCGCAAACTTCGCAAGCAGACCCTGGTCTCCACGGTAATGAGCAATATGGGCCTGGAGGAGGCCATGACCAGGATGGGCGGCAAGCTGGTCCGCACCGCGGTCGGAGACCGCTACGTGGTGGAGGCCATGCGCAGCCGGGGCTACAATTTCGGCGGCGAGCAGTCCGGCCATCTGATCTTCCTTGACCACAACACCACCGGCGACGGAATCCTCGCCGCCCTTCAGCTCCTGGCGGTGATGATCAAGAGGGGCCGCCCCCTGTCCGAGCTCGCCGGGGTCATGGAGACCTATCCCCAGGTCCTGGAAAACGTGCGCATGGCCGGCGCCATCCGGCCTGAACAGATCCCCGGCTTTCCCCAGGCCCTGGCCAGGGCGGAAGAACAGCTCGGCCGCCGCGGCCGGATCCTGGTGCGCACCTCCGGCACCGAGCCGGTGATCCGGATCATGGCGGAGGGCGAAAACCGCGACGAAATCACCGCCCTGGCCCTGGAACTCTGCGACCTGGTCCGGCGAGCGGATGTGGGATGAGGTATCGCCGATTTCCCGACGGGGCACAGACTTGATGAAGATCCGTGGTCGCCAAATATATTTTTTACGACCTGGACGACCATCATGTTTCGCTGTAAAATAAATAAAAATTTCCCAAAAAACAGTATCGTCAGCATCCCAATACGGCCCGATTCTCAAATAGAGGCTACCCTACAGCAAAATTTCACCGGAGAGATGCCATGAAAACATCCAAGAAAAGTCGCCACCAGGTTACCCCGGCAAAATATTTGGTCTCGGCGGTCTTCTGCGCGGTCCTTCTCATTTCCCTGCCGGCTTTCGCCAAGCAGGATGCGGAGGTCAATATCAGCGCAAGCGGCATATACGCTGCCGGCGCCGCGCATATAACCTTTCTCGAACTGAGGATCGCCGATCCGACCGGTCAAATCATTTTTCAGCAGAGCACGAATGGAGAGCCCCTCGCCTGGAGCGTCCCCGCGGGAGCGATGGACGGCCGCTATTCCTACGAAGTCCGGCTCGGCCAGGAACCCAAAAAGGAAAAGCGAGACGACCACCAGGGCCAGGGGCCCAAAACCAGGGCCATGATTGAATCGGGATCCTTCCTCATCGAAAACGACTCGGTGATCCAGTCAACCGGCGAGGAAACAAGCATGCTCGAACATACGCTTTCCCTGGGAAGGTATGCCTTCTCCATGGTCCTGGACTTCATTGTCGCGCCCGCCGCGGCTGACGTCCTCCACGCCGATGACGTGATCATTACCGGGAGCACCTGTATTGGTTTTGACTGCCTGACAGACGGTTCCGAAGCCTTTGGCTTCGACACCCTTAAATTCAAGGAAAACAACCTGCGCATCTACGCCGATGACACTTCCAGCACCGTAGGTTTTCCTGCCAATGACTGGCGAATCATTTTCAACGACAGCGCCAGCGGCGGGGCGTCCTATTTTGCGGTTGAAGACAGCACGGCCGCCAGAGTTCCCTTCAAGATCGAGGCCGGCGCACCGACAAATTCCCTGTATGTTGACGATTATGGCAGAGTGGGCCTTGGCACCTCCCTTCCTGTTCTTGAGCTGCATATTGCTGATGGCGACACCCCGAGCGTCCGCCTGGACCAGGATGGCTCGGGCGGTTGGACACCGCAGGTATGGGACATCGCCGGCAATGAATCCAACTTTTTCATCCGGGATACGACAGGCGGCTCCAAGCTTCCTTTCCGGATTCAGCCCGGCGCCCCCACGAGCACCCTGACCATGAAAAGTGACGGCAAGGTGGGAATAGGTACCTGGAGCCCCACCCAGACCCTGCATGTGGAAGGCAATGCCTTCATCAACGGCATCCTGGAACTCGGCAGCAGCCGGGAGGTGAAAAACAACATCCGTTCGCTTGATGCGGACGAGGCGCTGATGACCGTGGCCATGCTCCGCCCGGTTAAGTTTCAGTACAAGGCGGCGCCGGAGGAAGAAACGGTGGGCTTCATTGCCGAGGAGGTACCG
Organism: Desulfobulbus sp.; assembly: GCA_003604995.1. Classification (GTDB taxonomy): domain Bacteria; phylum Desulfobacterota; class Desulfobulbia; order Desulfobulbales; family Desulfobulbaceae; genus UBA10518. The sequence continues at coordinate 37,547 of QZJD01000033.1, forward strand.
GACCTGGTTGCCACCAACAGCCGTACGAGTTTGTCAACCATGGATATCGTGGCGGTGCTGACCAAGGTCGTCCAGGACCAGCAGAAGGCCATCGAGGAGCTCAACAAAACCATTGTCCAGCTCCAGGAAAAGGTTGAAAACAATGGCGTCCGACAGCAGGCTTCAGCACAACAATAGAACCGCTTTCGGCCATGCATTGAACGCAACCGAGGAGTCAGAAAAAATGAAAAAAATATTGATCATCGGCATCGCGACCGCGATTTTCCTGCCCCTGGGACTAATGCCTGCCGTCGCGCAGGTACTGACCATCAACAGCGGCGCGACCCTGACCATTAACGGCGGCACCCTGGATGTGAACTGCCTGGATATCCTGGTGAAGGATGGCGGAACCTTTTACCTGCAGAACGGGACAGTCTTGGACAGGGCGGGCCTTACCGTCGAGCCGGGCGGAACCTATACGTATGTCGCGGGATCGATTCTCAGGTGCCATGAATACCAATACTATGTTCTCACGCCCCCGAGCGGCAAACCAATCATCATCACCCTGCCGAAAAACTGATGAACGCACCGCATTCAAACTGGATAGAATTGGTGTCAGGACCACGGCCTTGCTTTCGGGGCAATCAACCTTCCCCAGCTTGCTATTGACGATTTACCGCTCAACGGCGACATAAAGATCGCAAATCAGATCATGTCCGCTTTCCTGGAAAAAAAATTGACGGATGTCTTTTGCAGCCACCCTCTTCCGTTCCGGAGCGCTACGAAAAATAGGTCAGATTGCTGGCGAGAACGGCATAGCCGGCGAGGGCCGCAAACAAGGTCACCCCCCCCAGGGAGAGCAGCAGCCAGGACCGTTCGATTTTTCCGATCC